>JALOSQ010000006.1 GCA_025458335.1 Ideonella sp. | reverse complement strand
GACCGGGGCTCGAACGCCGGCGCCGACGCCTACCTGAGCAAACCCTTCAGCGTCGCGGTCCTCGAATCCACGGTGCAGATGCTGTTGCGATGACGGACTCGCCCCCGCCCGCGGGCGGGCTTGCGTGCCGCGTCCGGGCGGGTCCCGCTGCCCTGCTCTCACCCGGCGGGCCCGAGCCGGCCGCGGCGGCGGGTCGCCATCGAATCGTCAGGCCGGCGCTGGCTCGAGGACGATGGCGAGCGGCCAGCGCGTGATCACGGTGGTTCCCAGATCCGGCTGGCTCTCCACCTCGATCGAACCGCCGTGCAGGTCGATGATCTGCTTCACGATGCTCATGCCAAGCCCGCTGCCTGGGATGTGGCAGCTCGGGTCGGCGCGATAGAAGCGTTCGAAGACGCGGCTGCACTGGTCGGCCGTCATGCCGATGCCGTGATCGCGAACGGTCACGATGGCCGTGCGCTGCCCCTTGTGTCCTTCGACCTTCGCCGTGAGTTCGATCGGTCCACCGCCCGGTGAGTACTTGTGCGCGTTCGAGAGCAGGTTCACCAGGACCCGCACGAACGCGTCGGGATCCACGGCCAGGTGTTCCTCGGGGTCCCCGACGACGACCGTCGGCGCGCGACCGTCGTCGCGGACGCCGAACGCTTCGGTGGCCATAGCCAGGACTTTGTGCAGCGGTGTCGGCTTGATGCGCACGGCCGCGCCGTCACTGGCCTCCAGCTTGGCCAGGTCGAGAAGCTGGTTGACCAGCTGCACCAGCAGGCCGGCCTGTCGATGGACCACCTCGACCATCTGGCGCCGCCGCTCGGGGGGCGCATCGACCCGCCGCAGCATCAGCTCCGAGTAGCCGAGGACGCTGGCCAAGGGCGTGCGCAGCTCGTGCGCCGCAGTGGCCAGGAACCGGCTCTTCATGCGGTCCAGCTCCGTCTCTCGAGTGATGTCCCGCAGGAACAGCACGACTCGCCCTCCGTCGTCGGTGCAGCGCAGCGTCCACTGCAGGTCGCGGTGGCGGGGACGGTGCAGGACGACGCCGCCCTGCCTCGACTCGCCCGGTGCCAGGGACATGGCCAGGGCGTGGAGGTTGGTGGGGCCGGCTCCGGCTTTCTGCAGGGCGGCGTCGATGTCGCCGAGGCCCGCGAGGGGCGCCATGCCCTGGTGCACGAGTTCGCTCACTCGCTCGCTGGCGAACAGCAACTCGCCCCGGCGGTCGCTGGTGGCGAAGCCGTCGCCGCTGAGCGCGAGGACTTCGCGCTTGCGCAACAGCGCATGCCGCACCTCCGCCTCCGCCTCTTCCTTGGCGGCGAGCAGCCGCCGGGCGCGCGCATGTTCGTGGCAGGCCATGCAGGCGCGCGCCAGCCGCATGAGCACGACGCTGATGGCCTCCAGGACAGCTTCAGGCAAGGTCGCGGCGTCGGGCTCGATGAACAACCAGCCAGCCCGGTCGACCGGCAGCGCGTGGACATGCCGCGCGCCGTTGCTCCACTGCCGGTTCGCCCCCGGCGGATCGGCTGCGGTGGCCGACATCCAGCTGTGAAGGTCCGGGTCCGCCGCGAGGATGATGAGGCTGCGCTGCGGATATGCGAAGCGTTCCGACTGCGTTCCGGCTTCTGCCGATGCGTTCGGCTCGCGGATCCACAGTTGCGCACTGCGCCCGCCGGTCGCGTTGAGCAGCGTGATCAGGAAGCGCCGACACATCGGCGCCAGCTCGAGCGACTCGCCCACCACCATCGCCAGCTCGAACTTGAGCGCGACGAGGGCGTTGGTGTCCTGGCTAATCATCGGCGAACGCGGCCACGACGAATGTCTTGTTGTAGAACTCGAGACAGTGCTTGCCGTTGTTGGCGATCTCGCCCAGGGTCAGGGCGCCGAACAGCGGCGGCGGGGTCCCGTCGCGCGCCATCGCGCCCTGCACGGCGGCCAGCTCTTCCCCGAACCGGTCTCCCAGGAACAGCACGCGGCTGATGCAGTCGATGAGCAGCGCGCCGCGCACGACACCGGGTGTGCCCGCGACCGCACGCTCGGCGCCGCTGCGTGCCGCGGCGATCAGCCTCTCCGGATGGCCCTGCAACACGCGCACGACGGTCTGCTCCGGGACCTCGCCGACGCATACGAGTGCGTCGCCCTGCATCACGATCGGGTCACGCACGAGCAGCGATCCGTCGAACCGTTCCATGCCAAACGGGAACGCCTTGGCGTGCGCAAAGAAGTTGTCGGCGGTCAGCGTCACCCCCGCCAGCGGCTCGACACAGTTGCGGTACACCTCGGACGCAGGTCGGTAGTCGATCTGCTCGATGGTGTTGCCCCGCGTCCGTGTCACGACGAAGGGGCCCTTCACTGGCATCCAGCCGTGGTCGACGCCGACGTGCAGGCTGCCAGGCAGGCGAACCAACAGCGCGGCGCCTTGCAGGAGACCGTCCGGCGAGAAGAGGCAGGGGCGGGGGACGAAGCTGAGCGATCCGGCGCCGCCACCGACAAGCGGTTGGCCTGCGCCGACATGATCAAAGACGGACTCGATGAAGCGGGCGATCGAAACCGCGAGGCCATCGACCAGCACCATCACGGAACCGTCGGGCTGAGGGATCCGCCCGAGGGCAGGCGCGAAGTCGGTGTCGGTCCGGTCAAGGCCGGCGATGGCGTGCACGTCGACCTCCGCATCCAGGCCCACCACGACGAGTGCCGAGGCCGAGTGCGTCGTGTCCCGCACGACTTGCGGAAACACCCCGCCGAACACAGGCACCGGGCATTGCCGAAGCAAGGGCGAGACTTCTGGCTCTGGCCACGGAACGCCATCGCCGGCCAGCACCAGCACCGAGCGTGCGCCGTCGGCCACCGAAGCCGCGAGCAGGCGCGACAGTTCCCGGGGGGATCCTTCGGGCACGTGTTGGATGTTCTTGACGCGCAGTGACATGGGCTGAAGTGCGCCGACGCGCAAGCCAGTGGTGCCGTGATCTCGGCGTTTTCGCCGCGAACTGAAGCCCCTCGCTCGGTCCGATGGACGGGATCTTGGGCGAGTCCGTGACGCGGTTGCTCGACCGCACCGCGCTCTTCCGCGGCTACCCGGCGGCCGTGCCGAACTCTTTCCGGAACGCAGGCACGGCGGAAGGTGGCAGGTCAATCGGCGGTGCCCCAGGGTCAACATTGCGCGTGGGCCGCGGCACCGCTGCTATGGTCCCGACCATGCAACTGCAGTTCCTCGGCGCGGCGGACGGTGTCACCGGCTCGCGGCACCTGCTCGACGTCGGCGGCACCCGCCTGATGCTCGACTGCGGCCTGTTCCAGGGCCTGAAGACGCACCGCGAACGCAACTGGGCGCCACTGCCCATCCCGGCGGCGTCGATCGACGCGGTGGTGCTGAGCCACGCGCATCTCGATCACTCCGGCTGGTTGCCGGTGCTGGTGAGGCATGGCTTCAAGGGGCCTGTGCTCGCGTCTCCCGCGACCATCGACGTCGCGGCCGTCCTGCTGCTGGACAGCGCGCACCTCGCCGAGGAAGACGCGCGGCGCGCCAACCGCGGCGGCTGGTCGAAGCACGCGCCGGCGCGTCCCCTGTACACCGTGGCGGAGGCGCGCCGTGCCCTGGCACGCTTCAAGCCGCTCGTGCCGGGTCGTGCCCACCGCATCGGGTCGGCGATCGTCGAACTGCAGCCCGCCGGGCACCTGCTCGGGGCCTGCAGCGTCTCGGTTCGTTGCGGCGGCACCCGCCTGGTCTTCTCGGGCGACCTCGGACGCGACGACGACCTGCTCATGCCGCCACCGCAGCCGGTCACCGAGGCCGACGTGCTGCTCGTCGAGTCCACCTACGGCGACCGGCGCCATGACGCCGAAGATCCGGCCGCCGCGCTCGGCCGCATCGTCCGCGACACGATCGGGCGAGGCGGCAGCGTGCTGCTGCCGTCGTTCGCCGTCGGGCGCGCGCAGGCGCTCCTGCTGTTGCTGCAGCGCCTGCGCGCGGCCGGGGAGATCCCCGCGCGACTGCCGATCCACCTCGACAGCCCGATGGCCCAGACCGCGACCGCGCTGTACCAGCGTCATCGTCGCCTGCTTCGGCTGGCGCCGCGCGAGGTGGCCTCGCTGACCGATGGCGTCACGCTGGTCGAGACGGCCCAGCAGTCGCGCGCCCTGACCGGCCGACGCTATCCGGCAGTGATCATCTCAGCCAGCGGCATGGCCACGGGCGGGCGCGTGCTTCACCACCTCGCCGCCCTGGCGCCGGACCCCCGCCACCACATCGTGTTTCCCGGCTTCCAGGCCGCCGGCACCCGCGGCGCCCACCTGATCGCCGGCGTTCCCGAGGTCAAGATCCACGGGCGCTACGTGCCGGTGCGGGCCCAGGTCTCGCACCTGAAGGGCCTGTCCGCGCATGCCGACGCCGACGGACTTCTGGCGTGGATGCGGCACCTGCGACGCGCGCCGGCGCAGACCTTCGTCGTGCACGGCGAGCCCTCGGCCGCGGATGCACTTCGCCTTCGAATCCAGGACGAGCTCGGCTGGCGCGCACGCGTGCCCGAGCACGGTTCCGTGCACGAGGTCGCTTCCTGAGCCGCACGGCAACGTCCCGGTCCGACGGGTGACCACGCGATGACTGCGGGCCTGCTGTCCGCCGAAGGCGTCGTCGGCCTCGCCGTGGCCCTCGGCTGCGGATTGCTGGTGGGCCTCGAGCGCGAGCGCCGCAAGGGAAGCGGGCCGCATCGCGAGGCAGCAGGCATCCGGACCTTCGCCGTCGTGGCGCTCACCGGCGCGTTGGCGCAGGTGCTCGACGTGACGGGGCTCGTGGTGGCCGGGGCCCTCCTGGTCGCGGCGCTCACCGCCCTCGCCTATGCACGCAGCCGCAGCCGGGATCCCGGCCTGACCACGGAGATCGCACTGTTCGCGACCTACCTGATCGGCGTGCAGGCCCCCGGGCAGCCCGCGCTGGCCGCCGCCTGCGGCGTGGCGCTGGCGGTGCTGCTGGCGGCGCGCGATCGGCTGCACCGTCTGGCCACCGTGCTGCTCAGTCAGCAGGAATTGCACGACGGCCTGTTGCTCGCAGCGCTGGTGTTGATCGCCCTGCCCCTGCTGCCGGCCGGCCCGCAACCGTGGGCGGCTGGCCTGGACATCCGCCGCCTGTTGGTCCTGCTCGTGCTGATCCTGGGCGTGCAAGCCGCCGGGCACGTGGCCCTGCGCGCGTTCGGAGCCCGCGGCGGGCTGCCGCTCGCGGGTTTCCTGTCGGGCTTCGTGTCGAGCACGGCGACGGTGGCCACGCTGGGCCACCGGGCGCGGGCCGAGCCGACCCTGCTGGGGCCGCTGGCGGCAGCAGCGAGCCTGTCCGGGACCGCCACCTGGGTGCTCGCCGGCCTGATCTGCACGGCGTCGGCGCCGAAGGCCGCGCCCGCCCTGCTGCCGATGCTGCTCGCGGGCGCCGTCGTGCCGCTCGCTGCTGCTGCGTGGGCACTGCGGACGCCCGCTGCCGCGCTGCCCGCGCAGGTGCTGCCGTCGTCCGCACGGCCGCTGCGACCGCGGGAGGCCCTGATCGTTGCTGCGCTGCTGGCCGGCGTGAGCGCGGCGGTGTCCCTGGGGCAGCAGGCATTCGGCCAGGCAGGGGTGTGGAGCGGTGTCGCGCTCGCCGCCCTGGGCGATGCCCATGCCGCGGTCGCGGCGCTCGCGACGCTCACCGGTCAGGCGCGGCTCGACGTGCCGGATCTCGCCTTGGGCGTGCTGGTCGCCATCGGCGCGAACACCGTGATGCGGGTGGTCGTGGCCCGGCTTGCCGGCGGCACCGCGTATGCGGTACGCGTGGCCGCGGGGCTCGTGCCGAGCCTGGCGGTGGCGGGAGCGGTCGGCGCCGGGCTGGGGCCCTTGGCGGCATGACGCACCGCCCCGGCGGTCCGCGCGCGGCCGAGGCGGGCCGCGGACCGGAGGCGCCGCTCACGGAGGACCGAGGAACAGATAGATCGACCGCCGGCCTTCGTCGCCCCACCCTGCCCCCAGGTAGACCGGGCCGATCGGCGTGTCGACGCCGGCATGCACGCCGAGGCTGCGGCGCGTCTCGCCCGCAGCGCCGCTGGTGCTTCCGATCCGCTCGCCGATTCGGCCGACCTCGAGCGACGCGCCCAGGTAGGCGCCGTCCAGCAATCCTGGCGTCGCCAGCCGGCGGGCGTAGACCACGCGTCCGAAGCGCAGGTCGCGGCCGAGCAACTCGCCCGGCCGGTACCCCGACAGGCGCAGGAAGCCGCCCAAGCTGTAGAGCTCGTAGTCCGGCAATGGTGCCGCTGTGGCCGACGTGGCGAGTTCGGCGGCCAGCCGCACCGTATGGACACCCGAGGACACGGCGGCGCGCGCGTCCATCAAGACCTTCGTGTACGGATCGGAGGCGCCCACCCGCGGCATCGACCGGTACACGCGCACGCCGGTACCCCAGCCTCGGCGCGGGAAGCGCAAGCTGTCGAGCGTGTCGGCGCGCAGCTCCAGCTGGGCGCCGGCCAGGTCCGCGGGCGGGATCACACGGCCGGCATCGAAGATCCCCGTGTCGTCGGCAAAGCGCACGCGCCCGGCGCGCAGCCCGACCCGCAGCTCACCGACCGTGTCGAGCGGCGCGCCCAGCTCGAGCCCGATCTCGCGCGTCGCCTGCTGGAAACGAGCGACCCGTCGCCGATCGCCGTACACGTCGAACGGCACCTGCCGCCCGCTGACATGCGCCTCGACGAACAAACGCTGCGCCGCTCCCAGCGGCTGATGAAACGTGGTCCGCAGCCCGTTCTCGCGGCCGATGCGCAGGTCGTTGCGCCACTCGGCGCCGAACGCGTTGAGCCAGGTCCATCGGTGGGTGGCGCTGAGCTGGAAGTCGGCATCGCCGCGGAAGTCGGTGGACAGACCCAGCCCGAAGCGCAGGTACTGGGGGCCCCAGTCCTTCTCGTCCAGACGGATCAGGAGCACGTCGCGCTCGGGGTCCGACGTGTCCAGTCGGTAGCTCACACCCTCGAAGTCGCCGGTCGCATACAGGCGCTTCATGTCGTTCTCGGCCACGACCGGGTCATAGGGCCGGCCCGGCTGCGTGGCGATCGTTGCCGTGACCACCGCCGGGTTGACCCGCTCGGCCCCTTCGAGGCGGACTTCGGCCAGTGGGCGCGGGCGACGCCCGATCGGCGGGGCCTGGCGGTCGGATCCCCAGGTCGCGTACGCCTCAGGCGAGATCGACAGCGCCGCCAGGCGTTCGGACGCATCGCGGGCCGCGCGTTCGCCGGCCGTGGCCGCCTCGGCCAGCCGGTCGAAGTCCGCCGACGAGATGTCCGCCAGGTCCGGGGTGACCAAGACGTCGCCGGGGCGCAGCTCGCCGAGGGACTGGCGGACGTTTGCCTCGCCCAGCAGCCGGGTGATCTGGTCGGACACGCTCAGCAGCGAGGTGATCTCGGATCGCGGCAGCAGCGGCGTGCCGATGTTCACCACGATCACCACATTGGCGCCGAGGCTGCGTGCCACGTCGACCGGGATGTTGCGTGCAAGGCCGCCGTCGACGAGCAGTCGGCCATCGATCTCGACCGGATTCACGGCCGCCGGGATGGCCATGCTGGCGCGGATGGCCGTTGCCAGCGAGCCCTGCCCGAGCACCACCATCTCGCCGGTGGCGATGTCGGTCGCCACCGCCCGGAACGGAATCGGCAGGCGGTCGAAGTCGGCCTCGTGCTGGCGGACCGTGAGCTTGCGCAGGACCGCCTCGAGCGCGACGCCGGCCACGGCGGCCTTGGGCAGGGCCCAGCCTTGGGGCCCGTGCCCGATCTCCGGCCCGAGGAAATTGGTGCGGTCGTCGGCCTTGAGGCGCAGCGGGACCTCCTGGCGCACGACGTCGCGGAACAGGTCGGCAGTGCGCACCGCGGTCATGGTGGATTCGATCTCGGCCAGGGGCATGCCGCTCGCATAGGCCGCCCCCACGATCGAGCCGGCGCTCGTCCCAACGATCAGGTCGACCGGGACGCGCAGTTCCTCGAGCACCCTCAGCACACCAAGGTGCGCGCCACCGCGCGCCCCGCCGCCGGAGAGCACGAGGCCGATGCGCGGGCGCGGGGTCTGCGGCCCCTGGGCATGCGCACCGGAAGCCCGGGCAGCCGTCGGGGAAGCGACCGTCGCCGGGGTGGGGTTCGCCAACGGGGTGACGAGCGGCGTCACCAGCGGCGTCACCAGCGGGGCGGTCGTCGAGCTGGCCGACGAGGGCGTGCCGTGGGCGATGCCGCTCGGCGCGAGCAGTGTGAACACGATGCAACCGAGGACCGGCCATCCCGTCGCTTGCCCTGGGCGACCCGCCCGCGATGAATCGAGGGCTGCGGGGCCCGCCGGCCCCTTCGCCGCGACTGGTGCGCTGCCCATACCTCTTCCTCCCTGGCCTGCCGTCGGTGACGGCAGGTCGGGATGTTCGCTGATCCCTGGGGCGCAAAGGTCGTCGTCGCGATCGGACGCGGGGTTCAGTGGCTTTTGGCCACAAGCGTCAGGATGTCGTAACTGGCCACCAGTTCACCGGCCTGGTTGGTCACCTCGACGTCCCAGGCGACCACGCCCTGCCCGCGCCCCTGCGCATCGGTACGCTGGCGATCGATCTTGCGTTTGCAGGTCAGCCGCGCCTGGATCGTGTCGCCGATGCCCACCGGCTTGACGAAGCGCAGCGTGTCCAGGCCGTAGTTGGCCAGCACCGGACCGGGCGCCGGGCTGACGAACAGCCCTGCCGCGGCCGAGAGCACGAAGTAGCCATGCGCGATGCGCTTGCCGAACGCGCTTTCCTTGGCCGCGACCTCGTCGAAGTGCATGTAGAAGAAGTCGCCCGAGATGCCGCCAAAGGCGACGATGTCGGCCTCGGTCACCGTACGGCGGTGCGTGAGCAGGCTGTCGCCGACCTGCAGGTCCTCGAAGTGGCGTCGGAACGGATGCAGCTCGGATTCGCGCACGGCGGCTCCGCGCACGTGCTCGCCGATGATCGCCGCCAGCATCGTGGGCGAGCCCTGCACCGCGCTGCGCTGGAGGTAGTGCTTGACCGCGCGCAGGCCGCCGAGCTCCTCGCCCCCGCCGGCACGGCCCGGGCCGCCGTGCTTGAGCAGAGGCAGGGGCGAACCGTGGCCGGTCGATTCGGGGGCCGCCTCGCGGTCGAGCACCAGCAGGCGCCCGTGCCAGGCCGCGGCGCGCGGGATCGCGTGCCCCGCGATCGAGGGCGAGCGGGTGACCAGGGTGCTCACGAGGCTGCCGCGGCCGCGGGCTGCGATCGCGAGCGCCGCGTCGATGCCCTCGCCCGGGCCGGCGTCGTACGGCACCAGTGTGCTGACGGGACCGAAGGCCTCGATCTCGTGCACGCCGGCGAAACCGGGATCGCGGCACACCAGAAGGGTTGGCGCGAAGAACGCGCCGCCTTCGACACCCTCGCCCACCAGGTTCACCTGCTGGCCGGTGAGCTGCTCGCAGCCGACCAGCAGTTCGCCCAGCCGCTCGCCGACGTCGGCCACCTGGTCGTGCGAGGCGAGCGCGCCCATGCGCACCTCCTCGCGCGCCGGGTCGCCGATGACGGTCTTGGCCAGCCGTGCGGACAGGCGTTCGGCCACCGCGTCGAGCCGATGGCGCGGCACCACGATGCGCCGGATCGCGGTGCATTTCTGGCCTGCCTTGACCGTCATCTCGCGCGCGACTTCCTTGACGAACAGGTCGAACTCCTCGTCGTCCGGCGAGACGTCGGGCGCAAGGATGGCACTGTTGAGCGAATCGGCCTCTGCATTGAACGGAATCGAGCGCGCCACCAGGTTCGGGTGGGTGCGCAGCCGTGTGGCGGTGTGGGCCGAGCCGGTGAAGGTCACGACGTCGGTCTCCAGCAGCCGGTCGAGCAGGTCGCCGGTGCTGCCGATCACCAGCTGCAGCGCGCCAGGTGGCAGCAGGCCGCTGCGGTCGATGAGGCGCACCAGCGCCTCCGTCAGGTAGCTGGTGGCCGTGGCCGGCTTGCCGATGCACGGCATGCCCGCGAGGAAGCTGGGTGCGAACTTCTCGAGCAGGCCCCAGACCGGGAAGTTGAACGCGTTGATGTGCACCGCCACGCCCTGGCGCGGCACCAGCACGTGCGTCCCGGCGAAGCGGCCCTGCTTGCCCAGCGGCACCACAGGCCCCTCGTGCAGCAGGTTGCCCGAGGGCAGTTCGCTGGAGCCCAGGCTCGCATAGGCGAACAGCGTGCCGGTGCCCCCTTCGATGTCGATCCAGCCATCGGCGCGCGTGGCCCCGGTGTGGGCCGAGACGCGATAGAGCTCCTCCTTGTGCTCGACCAGGTACTTGGCGAGCGCGCGCAGGGTGGCCGACCGCTGCTGGAAGTCCAGTGCAAGCAGGGCCGGCAGGCCAGTCCGTCGCGCGTAGCCGAGCGCCTCGGCGAAGTCGATGGACTCGGCATGGGTCGCCGCGACCGGCTGGCCGTTGATGGCGCTGCGCAAGGTCTGGGCAGCGGTATGGCCGAGCCAGCGGCCGGCGATGTGGCTTTGGAGCAGGATGGTCATGGGAGGGTTGCCGGGTTCGGGTACGGCACGGTCGCCGCACGGGGGGCAGGGTTGGCTGCCGGCGGAGCAGCGGCCGGCAAACCGACGGCCGCAATGCCGGCGGTGAACAGGTCGGCCACGACAGGTGCCAGGGCCTCGTGGGTCAGCGGACCGTCGGCACGGTGCCAGGTGAACATCCAGTTCACCATGCCGAACAGCAGCATCGTGAGCGGCTTGGCAAGGTCGGCCGCATGCGCTTCAGGTCGAAGGCGGCCGACCAGCTCGGCGAAGCTGCCGACGATGCGCCGCTCCGTGTCGAGCACGCGCCGACGATCGTCCGGCTCGAGATAGCGGACGTCTTCAGTGAGCACCCGGTGGGCGTTCTGCGCGCCGGCGTAGGCGTGCACGATGCGCTGGATCAGCACCCGCAACAGCGCCTCTGGCGGCAGGTCGCGATGCGCCTGCAGCGCCGAGGCCACGGTGGCTTCGAGCCGCGACACATGCCCTTCGGCGATCTCGAGGAGCAGTTGGTACTTGTCCTTGAAGTAGTGGTAGACCGCCGGCTTGGACAGGCCGCAGGCCTGGGCCACCTCGTTCATGGAGGTGCCGGCGTAGCCCTGGCGGGCGAACAGATCCGCCGCGCGGTCCAGGATCGCTTCGCGCTGGCCGTCATAGGCGGGGGATCGTCCACGGGCCATCGGTTGGTCGTCGGCGGGTCTGCTGAGGTGGGGACGGCTCAACGGTCGTCGAACGACAGCACCACACGGTCGGTCAGCGGGTGCGACTGGCAGGTCAGCACGAAACCGGCCTCAACCTCGTGCTTCTCGAGCGCGAAGTTGCGCGTCATGCGAACGCGACCCTCGACCAGCCTGGCGCGGCAGGTGCCGCAGACGCCCGACGTGCACGAGAACGGCACCTCCAGGCCTGCCGCCGAGGCCGCGTCGAGCACGCTCGGGTCCTCCTTGCGGAAGTCGAACTCGCGCGTGAGGCCGTCGCGGATGATCGTGACGCGGCAACGGTCGGCATCCTCGGGCCGCGCCTCGTGGACCACCGCGCCACCGGTCGCCTGCCCCGGCGGCACACCGAAGCGCTCGATGTGGATGCGGTCCTCGGACAGGCCGGCGGCCAGCAGCGCGGCCTCGGCCTCGTCGTTCATCTGGAAGGGGCCGCAGACGTAGGCGTGGTCGATCCCGGCGGCCGGCACCAGGGTGCGAAGGAACTCGGCAATCTTGTCGCGGTTCATCAGCCCGTGGTTGATGGGGCTGTCGGTCGGCTCGTCGGAGAACACGTGGTGCAGCACCAGGCGCGTCAGGTAGCGATTCTTCAGGTCCTCGATCTCCTCCTTGAACATCGTGGACTGCTGCCGTCGATTGCCGTAGATCAGCGTGAAACGGGACCTGGGCTCGCGCGCGAGCACCGTCTTCATGATGGACAGGATCGGCGTGATGCCGCTGCCCCCGGCGATGCCCAGGTGGTGGCGCCGCGCCTCGGGCTCGAGCGGCACGAAGAACCGGCCTTGCGGCGGCATGACCTGGATCGTGTCGCCCGGCTTGACCTGCGAGTTGATCCAGTTGGAGAACACGCCGCCGTTGACCTTGCGCACGCCCACGCGCAGGTGGGCGTCGTCGACCCCGGCGCAGATCGAGTACGACCGGCGCAGGTCCTGCCCGTCGATCTCGGCGCGCAGGGTCAGGTACTGGCCCTGCGTGAACGCGAAGCGCTCGCGCAGATCGGGCGGCACGTCGAACGAGACGATCACGGCTTCGGGCGTGTCGGGCTCGATCGCGCGCACGCGCAGGGGGTGGAACAGGGTGCTCATGACGAGGTCGTGGCGGGCCGATCCGGGCGGGGCGGCGCTCAGATCGGCTTGAAGTGTTCGAACGGCTCCCGGCAGGCCAGGCACCGGTAGAGGGCCTTGCAGGCGGTCGACCCGAAGGCCGACAGGCGCTCGGTGTTCGCGCTGCCGCAGCGGGGGCACGCGACGGGCGCCGTGTCGCGCCGTACCAGCCGCACCGGCACGGCGGTCGCGGGCTCGGCGGGCCCCGGCGGGGCGATGCCGTACTCGCGCAACTTCCGGCGGCCGTCCTCGCTGATCCAGTCGGTCGTCCAGGCTGGCGAACGACGAGTCACGGCGATGGCCGGGCCGAGCCCGGCGGCCTCGAGCGCGTCGAGCACGGCCCGCTCGATCACCTCGGTGGCCGGACAGCCCGAATAGGTCGGCGTCAGCACGACCTCGAGGCGTCCGTCGTCGAGCTCTCGCACGTCGCGCACGATGCCGAGGTCGCACACCGACAGGGCGGGCACCTCGGGGTCGAGCACGTCCTGCAGCGCGGCCCAGGCGGCGGTGACGCGCGGTCCAGCCGCATTCGGCACGGCACCCGATCGAACGGCCGTCGAGACCGGCATCGACTCACCGGGGGGCCGGGCCAGGTTCACCACACGCCTCCAGGGTACGCGCGCTGCAGGTGCTGCATCTCGGCGAGCAGGTATCCCATGTGCTCGCTGTGCACCCCTTGCCGGCCCGTGCTGCGGAACCGTGTCTCCGGAGGCATCGCGAGGCCGGCTTCGTCCAGTGCCGCACGCATCGCGGCCAGCCACGGGTCGCGCAAGTCGGCCCAGCGCGGACCCAGCCCGATGCCGGCTGCCGCGTCGTCAATCGCATCCCGCTCGAACAGCTCCGGCGTGTACAGCCACAGCTGGGCCAGCGCCGCCTGGCATCGGGCCTTCGACTCTTCGGTGCCGTCACCCAGGCGGACCAGCCAGTCCGTGCTGTGCTGCTCGTGGTAGCGGGCCTCCTTGACCGCCTTGCCGGCGATGGCCGCCAGCTCCGCGTCGGTCGACGACTCGAGCCGCTCCCACAGCAGCCGAAGCAGCGTGGACACCATCGCGTTGCGCACCACGGTGAAGCCGAAGTCGCGCCCGCGGCGGTCGCCCGGGCGGCCCGAGTTCGGCAGTTCGACCAGCGTCGGGTTGACGTAGTCGCGCTCGTCGCGCAGGAACGCGAGGCGGTCCTCGTCGTGACCACGCCCGTCGACGGCGCCCGCGTGCGTGAGCACCGCGCGCGCCTGCCCGATGAGGTCGAGCGCGATGTTGGTGAGGGCGATGTCCTCCTCCAGCACCGGCGCGCGGCCGCACCACTCCGACAGGCGCTGGCCCAGGATCAGGCAGGTGTCACCGAGCCGCAGCAGGTAGCGCACGCGCGCGGCGACGGCGGGATCCGGGTTGAGCTCGATGGAGGCTTGCATCGGCGACATTCCGTTGGGTCACATGTGGTCGACCGAGTCGGGCAGCTTGTAGAAGGTCGGGTGGCGGTACACCTTGTCCTCCATCGGATCGAACAACGATGCCTTGTCGCCCGGGTCGCTGGCCACGATCTGGTCGGAGCGGACGACCCAGATGCTGGTGCCTTCCTGGCGCCGCGTGTAGACATCGCGGGCCATCTGGATCGCCATCGCGCTGTCGGGCGCGTGCAGGCTGCCGCAGTGTTTGTGGTCGAGGCCCGCCTTGCTGCGGACGAAGACTTCCCACAGCGGCCACTCGGTGGCGTTCGGCTGGCTCATGCGGCCTCCTGACGGGTTGCGCGCTTGCGGGCGTGGGCGAGTGCGGCCTCGCGCACCCACGCGCCCTCCTCCCAGGCCTGCACCCGCTCGGCGAGACGCTCGCGGTTGCAGGGACCGTCGCCGCCCACCACGCGCCAGAACTCGTCCCAGTCGATCGGGCCGAAGTCCCAGTGCTGGCGGTCCTCGTTCCACTTCAGGAGCGGGTCCGGCAGGCTCACGCCGAGCACCTGCGCCTGCTGCGCGGTGGCGTCGATGAACTTCTGGCGCAGGTCGTCGTTGCTGATGCGCTTGATGCCCCAGCGCATGCTCTGCGCGCTGTGCGTGCTCTCGCTGTCGGGCGGGCCGAACATCATCAGGCTCGGCCACCACCAGCGGTTCACGGCGTCCTGAACCATCGCGCGCTGCGCATCGGTGCCGTCGCGCATCATCACGAGCAGGGCGTCGTAGCCCTGGCGTTGGTGGAAGCTCTCCTCGCGGCAGATGCGGATCATCGCCCGCGCGTACGGCGCGTACGAGCAGCGGCACAACGGGACCTGGTTCATGATGGCCGCGCCATCGACCAGCCAACCGATCACGCCCACGTCGGCCCAGTTCAACGTCGGGTAGTTGAAGATCGAGCTGTACTTGGCGCGGCCGGTGTGCAGGGCGTCGAGCAGCTGGTCGCGGCTCGTGCCAAGGGTCTCCGCCGCGGCGTACAGGTACAGGCCATGACCGCCTTCGTCCTGGATCTTGGCCAGCAGGATCGCCTTGCGCTTGAGCGTGGGCGCGCGCGTGACCCAGTTGCCCTCGGGCAGCATGCCGACGATCTCGCTGTGCGCATGCTGGCTGATCTGGCGCACCAGCGTCTTGCGGTAGTGGTCGGGCATCCAGTCCTTGGCCTCGATGAACCCGCCGTCGTCGATGCGCGCCTCGAAGCGGGCCTCGAGCTCGGCCTCCTCGACGCTGCGCACCGCCTTGCGCTCTTCCTTGGGGCCGACGTCCATTGACTGCGTGTACATGGGGACTCCTTCGGTGCGGGTTCAGCGGGGGCGCTTGTCGACGACCCGGCGAGCCTTGCCCACCAGCGTGCGCTCGATCGAGTCGGGCAGGCCGACCGTGACCTGCGTGCTCACGCCGATGAGCGTCTTGATGCGGTGCTGCAGCTCGCGACCGATCGCCTCGCGGTTCACGTTCAGGTGCTCGGGCGTCACCTCGCACCGGACCTCGACCTCGTCGAGCAACTGGTCGCGCGTGACCACCAGCTGGTACTGCCCGGACAGCTGGCCATGCTGCAGGATCAGTTCCTCGACCTGGGTCGGGAACAGGTTGACGCCGCGGATGATCAGCATGTCGTCGCTGCGGCCGACGATCTTGCCCATGCGGCGCATGCTGCGTGCCGTCGGCGGCAGCAGCCGCGTGAGGTCGCGCGTGCGGTAACGAATGACCGGCAGCGCCTCCTTGGTGAGCGTGGTGAAGACGAGTTCGCCTTCGCTGCCGTCGGGCAGCACCTCGCCGGTCTCGGGGTCGATGATCTCGGGATAGAAGTGGTCCTCCCAGATCACCGGGCCGTCCTTGGTCTCGATGCACTCGTTCGCGACACCGGGACCCATCACTTCGGACAGGCCGTAGATGTCGACCGCGTCGAGGCCGGCCGACTGCTCGATGTCGCGGCGCATGGCCTCCGTCCAGGGCTCGGCGCCGAAGATGCCGACCTTCAGCGACGACTCGCGCGGGTCGAGGCCCTGCCGTCGCATCTCCTCGACGATCACCTGCATGTAGCTCGGGGTGACCATGATGATGTCGGGCCGGAAGTCGGTGATCAGCTGCACCTGTTTCTCGGTCTGGCCGCCCGACATCGGGATCACGGTGCAGCCCAGTCGCTCCGCGCCGTAGTGCGCGCCGAGGCCGCCGGTGAACAGGCCGTAGCCGTAGGCCACGTGGACGATGTCGCCGGCGCGACCGCCCGCAGCGCGGATCGACCGCGCCACCAGGTCGGCCCAGGTGTCGATGTCGCGCCGGGTGTAGCCGACGACCGTGGGCTTTCCCGTGGTGCCCGAGGACGCGTGGACCCGCACGACCTGCTCGCGCGGCACCGCGAACAGGCCGAAGGGGTAGTGGTCGCGCAGCGTCTGCTTGCTCGTGAAGGGGAACCGGGCCAGGTCCGACAGCTGCTTCAAATCGCTCGGATGGACGCCCTTGGCATCGAAGGCCTCGCGGTAGGCCGCCACGTTCCGATAGGCGTGCTCCAGGCTCCACTTGAGCCGCTCGAGTTGCAGTGCCTGGAGTTCGTCGCGGCTCGCGCGTTCGATGTGCTCGAGGTCGCCGGGGGCGGGCTGCTTGACGGGCACGGGGATCTCCTGGAATCCGGTTCAGCGCCCAGGCGCCGCGCTGCCGGGCACTGCGGGGCGGCCCTTGAGGCGGTAGGACCGGCCACGCACCACCGCGATCCGTTCGCCGCGCTGGTTCGTCACGGTGATGTCGTAGACCCCGGTGCGACCTTGCTGCGAGACCTCGACTGCCTCGGCGGTCAGCTGGTCGCCCTCGCGTGACGGTGCCAGCAGGTCGACGGACAGCCCGGAGGCCACCGTCATCTCGTTGTACGAGTTGCAGGCAAACGCAAACGCGCTGTCGGCCAGCGTGGTCACGAAGCCGCCGTGGCAGATCTCGAAGCCATTCAGCATGTCGGCCCGAACGGTCATGGTCAGCGTCGCCCTGCCGGGGCCCATTGCGACCACCCTCATGCCGAGCCCCTGGGAGGCGCGGTCGTTGGCAAACATCGCCTCGCCGACGAACTCGGCGGTCTTCTGGGCTTCCGAGGTGTACGTCATCAGATAATGCTTAAGCCGACCGGTCGGTAGAGAATACGGCAGCGAACACCCTCGCGCCTCAGGACCAACCCGAACCCACCCGCTCCGACCTGATCAGCGACGCCAGTAGTACACCGGCCACGCCCGCAACGCCGCCTCCTGGCGCAGTCGGCGGTCAGGGTCGACGGCGACCGCGTGGCCGACCGCGCGCAGCAGCGGCAAGTCGTTGGCGGAATCCGAGTAGAAGACCGCCGCTGCCAGTGCGGAAGGCGCGACGTCCGCGCGAGGTATGGCGCGGCCCTCGGCGTCGGCGTCGACGTCGGCGGAACCGAGCCACGCTCGCAGACGCTCGACCTTTCCTTCGCGCATGTTGAGCGTCCCGACGGGCCGGCCGGTGTAACGCGGGCCGGCGGGCGTGTTCGCGAGCTCCGCCTCGGTTGCGATCAGCTCGTCGATGCCCAGGGCCTCGGCGGTGGGTTCGGTGAGGACGCGGCTCGTCGCAGTCGTCAGGATCACCCGATCGCCCCGGCGCTGGTGCCGATTCAGGCAGTCCAGGGCCGCCGGCTTCATGCGCGGGAGCACCTCGCGAGCGACGAATCTCCGGCGCATCGCGTCGGTGTCCTCGACGAGGCGGTCGGCAAGGGTCGACAGGTAGAAGCCGCTGAATGCGGCGGCCGTCACCGTCCCGGCCCGGTAGCCCTGCTCCATCGCCGCGTTGCGCGCCTCGAATACCGACCGATCGAGCAGGCCCTCGCCGATCAGGAAGGCGCACCACAGGACGTCGGTGTCGGCGTCGAGCAACGTGTGGTCGAGGTCGAACAGCACGAGCCGCGCGGCGGATACCGGCCTGTCGGCAGGCGACGCCGCGTGACTCACGGGTGCCGCAGGTGCCAGGCGCGCGGTCGCGTGAAGGCCTGGATGCCGTAGGTCGACAACGTCAGGCCGATACCCGAGGCGCCCACGCCCGACCAGGGCAGGCGCGGACTGACGCGGTCGCAGCAGTTCCAGTAGACACTGCCTGCGTTCAGGCGCGGCAGCAGCCGGGCGGCGCGGGCCTCGTCCTGCGTGTAGACGCCGGCCGTCAGCCCGTAGCGGGTGTCGTTCATGAGGGCCAGCGCCTCGTCGTCGTCGCGCACCTGCTGGATGCCGATCACCGGGCCGAAGGATTCCTCGCGCATCACGTCCATGCGGTGGTCGACGCCAACGAGCACGGTGGGCTCGAACCACCAGCCCGGTCCCGGCAATCGTCGACCCCCGGTGAGAAGTCGAGCGCCCTTGCCCACCGCATCGGCGACCTGGGCTTCCAGCACGGCCAACTGCGGCGCCCGGGCGATCGGCCCGAGGTAGGTGTCCTCGTCCATCGGGTCGCCCAGGCGAAAGCCGCGTACCGTCTCGACGAAGGCCTCGACGAAGGCGTCGTGGATGCGCTCGTGCACATAGATGCGCTCGACCGAGCAGCAGCTCTGGCCGGCGTTGTACATCGCGCCGTCGGCCAGCGACTCGGCTGCGGCCCGCACCAGAGCGTCGTCGCACACGTAGGTGGGGTCCTTGCCGCCGAGCTCGAGCTGCATGCGGATCATCCGGGGACCCACCGCCTGGGCGATGCGAGCTCCAGTGGCGTTCGAGCCGGTGAAGAACACGCCGTCGACCGCCTGTGCCAGCAAGGCCGCGCCGATGCCGCCGGCCCCGATCACGGGGATGAACACGTCCTGGGGAACGCCGGCCGCGTGCAGCAGCCGTGTCATGTGCAGTCCGCTCAGGGTCGCGTGCTCCGACGGCTTGTAGAGCACGGCATTGCCCGTGAGCAGCGCCGGCACGAAGACATTGCCGCCGACGAAGTACGGGTAGTTCCAGGCCGAGATATTCGCCACCACGCCGAGCGGGTCGTGCGTGATGCCCTCGGTGGTGTCGCCGGGACGGCCAGGCGGTGCCAGGACGACTTCAGGCGCGATGGCGTGCTCGACCTGGTCCAGGAAGAAGTCGATGCGCCCGAGGAAGGCCGTGAGCTCGTTGCGCGCCTGCCGGATCGGCTTGCCCATCTCGCTGGTCAGGGTGGCCGCGAGGGTGGGCAACTCGGCCTCCACGGCCGCGCGGAAACGCCGCAGGCAGCCGGCGCGTTCGGCCAGCGGCCGAACCGCCCAGGCGGGCTGGGCCGCGCGGGCGGCCGCAGCCTTGGAGGCGACCTGTTCGGCCGCGTCGGCGGTGACCGAGGCGATTCGCTGCTCGGTCGCGGGGTTGACGATGTCGAGCATCGGTCCGGCGTTCATGGCATCGGGTGAGGGATGAAGGTGGGAGGACGCATGCGGCGCCGTGGTCGCCCAGCCGACCCCGCTGGGCGCGCGGCGGTGGGATCACATGGCGGCGATCAGCAGCCGCTCGTAGTCCTGGGGCGATGCAGGACGTGGGTTGGTGCGCCCGGCGAAGTCCACCGACGCGATCTCCACCAGGCGTGGCAGGTGCTCGCGGCGGACACCGCGGTCGGCCAGGCCACCGGTGATGCCGATGCGCTGCTTGAGCCCACGCAGCCAGGGCACGAACGCGGCCCCGCCGCCGGCCAACCCGGCCGCGTGGGCAAGTTCGTCGAACTTGCCCGGCACGGCGTCGCGGTTCCACGCCAGCACGGTGTCGATCATCAGCGCGTTGGCGAGCCCGTGGTGCAGGTCGCAGACGGCCCCCAGCGCGTGGGCGCAGGCGTGCACCGACCCGAGGTCCTTCTGAAAGGCGACCGCGCCCATCAGCGAACTCATCAGCATGTCGGACCGTGCCTGCAGGTTCCCCGGTTCACGCACGGCGGTCTCGAGTGCCCGGGCACCCAGCCGCAACCCCTCGAGGGCGATGCCGTCGCACATCGGGTGCCAGGCGGGCGACAGGTAGCTCTCGATGTTGTGCGTCAGGGCGTCCATGCCGGTGGCCGCGGTCACCGCGGGAGGCAGCGCCAGCGTGAGCTCGGGGTCGGCGAACACCGCCTTGGCCAGCAGATGTGGGCTGAACACGGCGCGCTTCACGTGACCACCGCCAGGGGACGCATCCTCGGCGACCACCGAGGAGCGGCCCACCTCCGATCCGGTGCCGGCGGTCGTGGGCAGCGCCACGAAGTGCGGCAGCGCGTGCACGATGGGACGCGCCTGCGGGTGGTCCCAGGCATATTCGATGACGTCGCCTTCGTGCACGGCCATCAGGGCCACCACCTTGGCCACGTCCAGCGCGGCGCCCCCGCCGAAGCCGATCACGCAGTCGGCGCGGTGCGCGCGGAATGCCTCGGCCCCACGCATGACCTGCGAGGCCGTCGGGTTGCCGTGCACCCCGTCGTACACCGCCACCTCGAGCCCGCCCAGGTGCGAGCGGAACTCGGCGGTGACCGGCAGGGCTGCGAGGGCGCGGTCGGTCACGATGAGCGGCCGCACCAGCCCCTGGCCGCGCAGGTGGTCGGCCACCAGTCGCCGGGCGCCGGCGCCGAAGTGGATCGTCGTGGGGAAGCTGAAGGTGGTGATGGTCATGCTCAGCCGAGGGTCCGCCCGAAGAAGCGAAGCGTGCGGTCCCAGGCGATCTGGGCCCACGCCTCGTCGTACTGGGTCATCTCGATGCGGCCCGGTCCCTGCGCGGTTTCGTTGGCGAACCCGTGATGCGCGAGGTACCGATACCCGTGGTACGCCACGCCGGCCGCCTTGAACTTCTCCTCGAGCGCGGCGACGTTGGCGATGGGGAACGGCACGTCCTGCGTCGCCCAATGGGCGATCAGTGGCGCCTTGATCTTGCTGGCGTCGACGAACTCGAGCGGTGGGAAGCCGTACCAGATGCACCCGGCGTCGGCCTCGGGCACCATCGTCACCGACAGCACGGTCAGCGCGCCGCCCATGCAGAAGCCCGTCACCCCGACCTTCGGGCACCGGGCCTTCAGGTGCTGGACGGCCCCACGGATGTCCTGCGACGCGGCCTCACCGAAGTTCAGGCCGGTCATGAGGTGGTGAGCCTCCTCGGCCTCGACCGTCGACTTCCCTCGGTACAGGTCGGGCACCAGTGCGACGTAGCCGGCCTCGGCGAGTCGGTCCGCGACGCCCCGGATCTGGTCGTTCAGGCCCCACCATTCCTGGATCACCACCACGCCGGGTCCCTGCCCGCCTTCGGGCTCGGCCAGGTAGCCCGAGACGGACTGGCCGTCAGGGCGCTTGAAGGTCACGGTGCTTCCCATGTCGGTCTCCTGTGCGAAGGGGTGTATCGGCCGCGCCTGGCACGGCTCAGATGATCTCGAAGTAGCGCTTGAGCTCCCAGTCGGTGACCGCGTCGAGCCACTGGCGCCACTCCCACTCGCGGGTGGCCGCGAAGTGGTCCACGAAAGTGTCGCCGAACCAGTCGCGCGCACGATCCGATTGGCGGAATGCCCGGGTGGTCTCGATCAGCGTGCGCGGCGCCCGCGGGATGTGCTCGGCGCCCTGGTTGGTGCCGGTGATGGGCGGTGCGGTGAGTTTGAGCCCCTTCTCGACGCCATGCAGTCCGGCCGCGATCACGGCGGCCACGGCCAGGTAGGGGTTCATGTCGGCGCCCGGGCAGCGCGTTTCCAGGCGCGTGCTCTTGGGGCTGCCGGCGATCACGCGGAAGCTGGCGGTGCGGTTGTCCAGCCCCCAGGTTGGCTTGACGGGTGCCCAGAAGCCGTCCACCAGCCGCTTGTAGCTGTTCACCGTGGGCCAGAACATGGGCGCGAACTCGAGCAGGCACTCGAGTTGGCCGGCCAGGTAACTCTCGAAGACGCGGCTCATCGAGCGCCGCGGGTCTCCCTTGCCCTTGGGCTCGTAGAACAGGTTGGACTTGCCGTCCGACAGGCTCTGATGGATGTGACCCGAACACCCGGGGTACTGGGCGCTCCACTTGGCCATGAAGCTGGGCATCACGCCGAAGCGCTTGCCGATCTCCTTGGCGCCCGTCTTGAACAGGATGCCCCGATCCGCCGCCTCGAGTGCGTCGCTGAAGGTGATCGCCGCCTCGTACACGCCAGGGCCGGTCTCCGTGTGCAGGCCCTCGAGTGGCACGCCGAAGGCCGCCATGTCGTCCATCAGCGCATTGAAGAAGCCCTGCTGGTCCGCCATGCGCAGCAGCGAGTAGCCGAACATGCCCGGCGTGATCGGCTCGGGCCCGACCCCGCGCTTGGCCGCCCAGCTCTGCGGCGTCTCGGCGAAGTTGAACCACTCGAACTCCAGGCCACACATCGGCTGCACGCCGAGCTTGGCGGCCCGGCGCAGCACACCCTGCAGCACCTGACGCGGACACACCGGGTAGGGCGAGCCGTCACCCTGGACGAACTCGCCCAGGAAGAACGGCACCCCGTCGTCCCAGGGCACCGCGCGGCGGGTGTGCAGGTCGAGTCGCACCATCGCATCGGGAAATCCGTGCTGCCAACCAGTGACCTGGGTGTTGTCGTAGCAGCTGTCGTGGGCATCCCAACCGAAAACCACGTCGCAGAACCCGAAGCCGCCGGCCAGCGCCGACTCGAACTTGTCGAGGTGCAGGTACTTGCCGCGCAGGATGCCGTCGATGTCACTCACCGCCACCTTCACCTTGCGGGCGCCGGCGGCGCGCAGTGCGGCCGCGTCGACGGCACCGGTCCTGGGACCACGGGAGCGTGGGGCAGCGGCAGCACGGGACGGCATCGGCAGGACCTTTCGTCGGTCAGGCATTTGGGGTGACGGGGCTCGGCTGGCGGCACCGCCGCGGCGCGTCGCAGGCCCCGCGGGCGGCGTGTCGTTCAGCGCGGACCGATCGGCAGGCCGAGCTCGGTCATCGCATCGGCCACCGCGGCGACCATCTGGCGCATGACCGTGCGATCGATCGCGCCGATGCAGCCGACGCGGAAAGTCTCGACCTCCGTCAGCTTGCCCGGGTAGAGGATGAACCCCCGGGCTTTCGCCGCCGCGTAGAAGCGCTTGAAGTCGTAGCGCGGATGCGCCGGTGCGTGGAAGGTGTAGATGATCGCCATGCCGTCGACCAGCGCCTCGCCGTTGGCCCGGTAGCGGGCCAGTCGCGCGGGCTGGCCGCCCTCCTCCTTGAACTGGCGGATCGCCTCGGCCAGGGCCGCCACGACGTGCGTGGGCGGGGTGAAGCGCCACTGACCCGTGCGCTCCATGTAGGCGTGCTGGTCGTGCAGGTCCATGGCCAGGGAGTGCGAACGGCCGGCGCAGCCGTCGAGCACGGCCCGTCGGATCAGCACGAAGCCCATCCCGGGAACGCCTTCGAGGCACTTGCCGCTCGCGGCGATCAGCGCGTCGAAGCGGGTCGTGCGGGCATCGACCGGCAGCGCGCCGAAGCTGCTCATTGCATCGACGATCAGCCCGCGGCCGTGACGCTCGCACACCGCGGCGACCTCGGCCAACGGGTTCAGGACGCCCGTGCCGGTCTCGCAGTGGATCAGCCCGACGTGGGTGATCGACGGATCCTCGGCGAGCCGCCGGTCCAGCTCGGCCGGGTCGACCGGCTGGTCCTCCGGGCGGCCGAGGATCGTCGTGCGGCGTCCCATCAGCGTGGCCAGCTTGCCCAGCCGCTTGCAGTAGGCGCCGTTGTCGAGCACCAGCAGGTGACCGTCCCTCGGCACGAGGGTGGACACCGCGGCCTCGACCGCGAAGGTGCCGCTGCCTTGCAGCGGCACGGCCACGTGGGTGTCGGCGGCATGGGCGATGGCCAGGATCTCGCGCCGGACCTCGGCGGTGATGGCGTTGAAGTCGGCATCCCACGAACCCCAGTCGCGCAGCATCGCCAGCTTGGTGCGCAGGGTCGTCGTCAGGGGGCCGGGGGTGAGCAGGATAGGGTCGCGGTCCATGGGGGACTCAGGTGTGGGAAGGGTGCCGCCAGGCCTGTGTGCGCCGGTCGACCCAGGCGCCTGCGGCCATGAAGAGCAGGGTGAACACCAGGGACACCGCCGCGATCATCACGCACATCGCTGCCGCGGCCCCCGTTTCGCCGGCCTCGTCCAGGTTGAGGATGGCGATCGAGGCGACCTTGGTCTCCGGCGAGTAGAGGAAGACGACCGCCGAGATGGTCGTCATCGCATTGACGAAGAAGTAGCGGGCGATGTCGACCAGCGTCGGCGTGCAGATCGGCAGCGTGACGCGCCAGAACGTGCGGTAGAACGGCACCTTGAGCGAAGCCGACACCGACTCGAACTCCGGGTCGAGCGACTTGAGCGCCGTGACCGCCGTCAGGTGCCCGGTGGTGTAGAAGTGGACGATGGTGCACAGGATCAGCAGCGCCATCGACTGGTACAGGAAGCCCAGCGGGTTCGACGGGGCGTTGAAGAAGAAGATGCTGCCCAGGCCGAGCACCAGGCCTGGCACGGCCATCGGCAGCATCGCCAGCAGTCGCACCGGCGGGCGCAAGGCATCGGCGCCGCGCGTCTTCTCGAGCAGGTACGCCCCGGCGAACACCAGCGCCGTGCCGAAGAAGGCGGTGCCGGCGGCGAGCTGCAGGCTGTTCACGAAGGCCTCGCCGACCTCGGCATCGACGAGGCCGTGCCGGTAGTGGTTCAGGCTGGGCTCGAGGTTGTAAGGCCAGAACGTGGCGAACGACGCGAACACCGCCATGCCCAGCATCGCCAGCATCAGCGCGCACACGGACAGGCACAGCACGCCCATCAGCGCGTCGAATCCCCGCGAAGGCCGGGGCCGCAGCGGGACGGCTCGCGCCCCGAGCATGGCCACCTGCTTGCGCTGGACGCGCGCATCGACCGCGAAGGTCAGCACCGCCGGCGCGAGGAGCAGGAGCGCGACCACGGCCCCGCGCTGGAAGTCCTGTTGCCCGATGACCAGCTTGAAGACGTCGGTGGCGAGCATGTTGAAGTTGCCGCCGATGACCTTGGGGATGCCGAAGTCGGTGATGACCAGCGTGAACGCCACCATGGAAGCCGAGATGAGCCCGTACTTGGCGCCCGGCAGGGTGATGGTGAAGAACTTGCGGACCCGGCTGGTGCCCATGGCGTCGGCCGCTTCGTACAGCCGCGCATCGGCCAGCGAGAGCGCGGTGACCAGGATCATCAGCACGTGCGGGAACACCGCGAAACACTGGGCGAGCACGATGCCCGGGGCACCGTAGATGTTCTCGAAGCCGAACGCCTGGATCAACCCGCGGGCCGCTCCCTGGTTGCCGAACCAGTAGATCAGCGAGATCGCCGACAGGAGCGACGGCGCCAGCAGCGGGATCAGCGTGATCGTGCGGGCCAGGCCCTTCAGGGGCATGCAGCTGCGCGTGAGCGCATAGGCAAATCCGAAGGCGATCGGCACGGTGAGCAAGGTCACCAGCGACGACACCCAGACGCTGTTCCACAGCGACTGCAGCAGCGCCGGCGTGGTCAGGTAGCTCAGGATGTTGGCCAGGCCGACGAAGCGGCCCTCGCGATCGAGAACCGCCTCGACGCCGATCGCGACCAGTGGCGCACCCAGGAACACCGCCAGCAGCAGCCCCACGAGTGCGAGGGCGGCATGGGCCAGGCGGTCCGTTGCGGGCACGCGCATCCGCACGGCCGCCGGTCCTGGCGAGCGTGGGGACGGCAGCGACGAAGCGGTCAAAACAGGCGGATCCGGTCGGGAGGCACGCGGAGCGGCAGGCGGCTGCCGACGCGCAGTTGCTGCTCGGTCAGGTAGTTGAGCGACAGGGCGACCGTCAGCGCCTCGAGGCTGACGGCCGGCGCGGTCACGTGCACCATGCAAAGCGGTCCGAGGAACTCGATCTTGTCGATGGTCGACTCGAACACGTTGACGTCGTCGGGGCCGATCGGGCGCGCGAGCAGGTCCTCCGGTCGCAGGTAGGCCTTGACCTGGCCGTGCGCGCGCGCCGGTCCGGCGCAGTACCAGGCCTGGTCGCCCACGCGCAGGCGTCCGTTCGCCTCGACCGCGGCGGGCAGGATGTTCACCTTGCCGACGAAGTCGGCCACGAACGGCGTCGACGGGTCCCGGTACACCTCGAGGGGCGAGCCGATCTGCTCGATCACGCCGTGGTTCATCACGACGATCCGGTCGGCGACCGACAAGGCCTCCTCCTGGTCGTGCGTGACCATGATCGTGGTCACGCCGAGCTTGCGCTGCAGGGCCCGGATCTCGTCGCGCAGGCGCACGCGCACGATCGCGTCGAGTGCCGAAAGCGGCTCGTCGAGCAGCAGCAGGCGCGGCGACGTGGCCAGTGCGCGGGCCAGCGCCACTCGCTGCTGCTGGCCGCCCGACATCTGCGCCGGGAACTTCCCCTCGCTGCCGGGCAGCCCCACGAGCACCAGCAGTTCGGTCACGCGCTCGCGAATCGCAGACCGTGGCATGCGCCGGTTGGCCAGCCCGTACCCGACGTTCTCGGCGACCGTGAGGTTCGGGAACAGCGCATAGGACTGGAAGACGATCCCGTAGTCGCGCTCGGCCGGCGGCAGCGCGGTGACGTCGCGGCCGCCGAGCTCGACGCGGCCGGACGTCGGCGCTTCAAGCCCGGCGACGACCCGCAGCAGCGTGGTCTTGCCGCAGCCCGACGGCCCGAGGAAACAGACGAACTCGCCCTCACCGACCGCGAGGTCGATGTCGCGAAGCGCCTCGAAGGCGCCGAAACGCTTGCCGACCGCGGTCAGGCGGACGTAATCGTCCGCCCGCCGCGTGGCGGCAGGCCCGCTCGACGCCACAGCCGCCGGCAGGTCGTCGGCCTTCAGCGCCGCGGCTCCGACTTGGCGTTGTAGCGCCGGGTCCACTCGGCCAGGATGCGTTCCCGGCTCGCCGCCTCGGCCGCGAAGTCCTTCTTGACCAGGCGCGATTCGTAGTCCTTGGGCACGTTCGGCAGCGGCGCGGCCACGCCCGGCTGGGCCGTGATCGCGAAATTGCGGCCGTACAGCATCATGGCGTCCTTGCTGGTGGCCCAGTTCATCAGCTTCTGAGCGGCCGCGAGGTTCTTCGTGCCCTTGTGGATCGCGACGGCCTCGAGGTCCCAGCCGAGACCTTCCTTGGGAAACACCAGGTCGATCGGGGCGCCGCGCGCCTTGATGGTGTTGGCGCGGAACTCGAAGGCGATGCCGACCACGGCCTCGCCGGCGCCGGCCATCACGCACGGCTTCGAGCCCGAGTGGGTGTACTGCATGATGTTCTCGTGCAGGGCGTCCATGAACTTCCAGCCGCCGCCCTTGCCGTTGTCGTCGCCCCACAGTCCCAGCCAGGCGGTGACGTCGAAGAAGCCCGTGCCCGAGGAGGCCGGGTTCGGCATCACGACCTGCCCCTTGTAGACCGGCTTGGTGAGGTCCTGCCAGGTCTCCGGCTTGGGGATGCCGCGCTTCTGGGCCTCGACGGTGTTGAAGCACACGGTGGCGCCCCAGACGTTCATCCCGACCCAGGCCGGCGGGTTCTTGCGGTCCCGGTACTGCGGCATGATCGCGTCGAGGTTCAGCGGCGCGAATGGCTGGAGCATGCCCTCCTTGTCGAACAGCGCCATGCTGGTGGCGGCGACGCCCCAGATCACGTCGGCCTGCGGGTTGGACTTCTCCGCGAGCAGCTTGGCCGTGACGACACCGGTGGAGTCGCGCACCCACTTGATGTCGATGTCGGGGTTGGCCACCTTGAAGCCGTTCTCGTAGGCCTTGAGCTGGTCGGTCTCGAGCGCGGTGTAGACGGTGAGCGTCGTGCGCTGGGCCCAGGCGGCGGCGGCGAGGCACAGGCCGACGGCCGTGAGCGCGGCGGCACGGGCCAGATGGCCCAACGGTCGGGCGGCGGTGGCAAGGCGCTGGGAACCCCGGTTCATGCGAACTCCTGTCCTGTGGTGGGTGAAACAAGCGATCCACAAGCATCTTTCGTGCTCATGGCAGCAGCGTGACACACGTCACGCTCGACGGTCGGCCCGGATGGTGCCCAAGCCGCCCCCTGGGTGGCAAGGCACGGTTTCCCGCAGACGCTTTACTGTGGATTGTTGACAATCTGCAGGCGCTCCCGTCCAATCCGGTGCATGCCTTCGACGCTGCGCGCCCAGCGGGCACGCAACCGGTCACCCAGCCCCGACCGCGGGGAGGAGCCTCCTGCAGCCCCGGCGGGTGCAGATCGCCCCGCCACGATTGCCCTGCTGCAGAGCCACTCGCTGACGCAGCTCGTCCAGGCCGAGCTGGAGAACCTCATCCTGTCCGGCGAGCTCGCACCGGGCGCGAAGCTCACCGAGCTCACGCTTGCCGCGCGTCTGGGAGTGTCCCGCGGGCCCATTCGCGAGGCGTTCCGGCTTCTGGAAGAGGCCGGCTTGGTGCGCACCGAGAAGAACCGCGGCGTCTTCGTCCGGCAGGTGCCGCTCGACGAGGCCCTCGAGATCTACGACCTGCGCGCCGCGATGGACGAATGGGTCGGCCGACGCCTGGCGACCTCGGCGAGCGTCGCTCAGATCAAGGAGTTGCGGGGTCTCGTCGAGGCGATGGAGCGCGCGGTCCGTGACGAGGACGGCACGGGCTATCACCGGCTGAACCTGGCGTTCCACGACCGCATGGTCGAGATGGCCGGGAACGCCAAGCTCACCGCGATCTACCGCCGGCTCATCAAGGAGTTGTCACTGTTTCGGCGGTTGAATCTGGCGGCAGCCGGATGGCTGCCCGTGTCGGTGCAGGAACACCGGCAGATCCTCAAGGCCATCGCCGCCCAGGACGCGGCTGCGGCCGGCGCGGCGATGTTCGACCACGTCATGGAAAGCCGCCAGCGCACCCTCGACCACCACGCCGCACCCGCCGAAGGCCGCGGCCCCGAACCCCGAAAGGTCTCGCGTGATCCACGTCAACGGCAAAAGGTATGACGCGCCCCGGCGCCCGGTGGTCGTCGTGTGCGTCGACGGCTGCGAGCCCGACTACGTCGCGCAGGCCATCGCGCACGGGCGCACGCCCTGGCTCGAGCGTACGGTGCGCCACGGCACCGCCCTCGTGGCCGACTGCGTCATCCCCAGCTTCACCAACCCGAACAACCTGTCGATCGTGACGGGCGTGCCGCCCTCGGTGCACGGCATCTGCGGCAACTACCTGTACGACACCGCCTCCGGGACCGAGGTGATGATGAATGACCCGAAGTGGCTGCGCGCCCCGACGCTGCTGGCCACGCTCGCCGAGGCGGGTCACCGGGTCGCCGTGGTCACGGCCAAGGACAAGCTGCGCCGGCTGCTCGGGCACGGCATGAAGGGCGGCATCTGCTTCTCGTCCGAGAAGGCCGACACCCTGACCCTCCAGGAACATGGGGTGACGGGCATGCTCGAGCGGCTCGCCCGTCCCGTGCCCTCCGTCTACAGCGCCGACCTGTCCGAGTTCGTCTTCGCGGCAGGCGTCGAGCTGATGCGTCAGGAGCGTCCCGACGTGATGTACCTGAGCACGACGGACTACATCCAGCACAAGCACGCCCCCGGCACGCCGGGCGCCGACGACTTCTACCGGATGATGGACACGTACCTGGGCCAGCTCGAGGCACTGGGCTGTGTGGTGGCACTCACCGCCGACCACGGCATGAATGCCAAGACCGGCCTCGACGCGCGGCCCGACGTCGTCTATCTGCAGGACGTGCTCGATGCCTGGTTGGGGACGGCCGCCGCGCGGGTGATCCTTCCGATCACCGACCCGTACGTGGTGCACCACGGCGCGCTCGGCTCGTTCGCCACGGTGTACCTGCCGGCGGGTGCCGATCGGCGCGTCGTCGCCGACCGGGTGGCCGGCCTGCGCGGCATCGAGGGCGTGTGGACCCGGGAGGCGGCGGCCGAACGTTTCGAGTTGCCGGCCGACCGCATCGGCGACCTCGTCGTCGTCTCGGAGCGCAGCACGGTGATCGGCACCGCGGCCTCGCGGCACGACCTGTCGGGGCTTGATGCGCCGCTGCGCTCCCACGGCGGGATCTCCGAGCAGCGCGTGCCGTTGATCGTCAACCGCGCCTTGCCCTGCCTCGACCGCCAGCGGCGCTGGCGCAACTTCGATGCCTTCGAGCTGGTGCTCAACCATGCCCAGCACGCCTGAGGCCGCCAGGCGGCTGCGCGGCGACAGCCGCTTCGATCACGCGAGCCGCGTCATCGAGGTGCACGACCCGTACACCGACTCGGTGGTGGGCAGCGTGCCGATGATGACCGCCGGCCAGGTCCGTGCCGCGATCGAGGTGGCGCACGCCTTCCGGCCTCGCCTGACCCGCTACGAGCGCTCCAGCCTGCTGCTGCGCGCGGCCGAGCGCGTGCGCGCCGAGACCGAGGCGATCGCCGCCCTCATCACCGCCGAGTCGGGCCTGTGCCTCAAGGACAGCCGCTACGAGGCCGGCCGGGTTGCCGACGTGCTCTCGTTCGGCGCCACCGAGGTGTTGCGCGACGACGGCCAGGTGTTCAGCTGCGACTTGACGCCGCACGGCAAGTCGCGCCGGGTCTACACGCTGCGCGAGCCGCTGCTCGGGGTGATCAGCGCGATCACACCGTTCAACCACCCGATGAACCAGGTGGCGCACAAGGTCGTCCCCTCGGTGGCCACCAACAACCGGATGGTCCTCAAGCCGTCCGAGAAGGTGCCGCTCTCGGCCCTGCGCTTTGCCGAGATCCTGCACGACGCCGGATTGCCTCGCGAGATGCTGACGGTCGTCACCGGCGACCCCGCCGAGATCGCCGACGAGCTGGTGACGCACCCGCAGGTCGACCTGGTGACCTTCACCGGCGGCGTGTCGATCGGCAAGTCCATCGCGCAGCGCGCAGGCTATCGCCGGCAGGTGCTCGAGCTCGGCGGCAATGACCCGATCATCGTGATGGACGATGCCGACCTGGACGAGGCATCCACGCTCGCGGTGCAGGGGTCGTACAAGAACTCCGGGCAACGCTGCACGGCGGTCAAGCGCATCCTCGTGCATCGGGCGGTGGCCGCACGGTTCACCGACCTCGTCGTCGACAAGACTCGCGCCTGGCGCCATGGCGATCCGCGCGATCCCGCGGTCGACATGGGCACCGTCATCGACGAACGCGCTGCGCGCCTGTTCGAACAGCGCGTCGACGAGGCCGTGTCCCGCGGTGCGCGCCTGCTCGCCGGGCACCGGCGCGATGGCGCGCTGTATGCGCCGACCGTCATCGACCGGGTCGACCCCGCGATGACAGTGGTGCGCGAGGAGACCTTCGGGCCGGTCTCGCCCATCATCACCTTCGCCGACATCGACGAGGCGATCGCGATCGCCAACGGCACGGCCTACGGGCTGTCCTCGTCGGTGTGCACGCAGCGGCTCGACCACATCACGCGCTTCGTCTCCGGTCTGCACGTGGGCACGGTCAACGTGCGCGAGGTCCCCGGTTACCGGTTGGAACTCACGCCCTTCGGCGGCATCAAGGACTCGGGCCTGGGCTACAAGGAAGGCGTGCAGGAAGCGATGAAGAGCTTCACCAACCTCAAGACCTATTCCATTCCCTGGAGCACCGCATGAGCGCGCCGAACCTCGACGACCTGCGTCTGCTCTTCTTCAACCGCGGCGGCGAGCAGTACGACGGCGAACCCGTCACGCACCTCGAGCACGCGCTGCAGTCGGCTCACCTGGCCGAACAGGCCGACGCCACCGCCGAGCTGATCACGGCCTGCCTGCTGCACGACATTGGTCACCTGCTGTCGCGCCGCTCCGGAACGCCGACGCTCGAAGGGATCGATGACACGCACCAGCGCCTGGGCGCGATGTACCTTCGAGGCCTGTTCGCGCCCGCGGTGAGCGAGCCGATCCGGCTGCACGTGGAGGCCAAGCGCTACCTGTGCCGTGTCGACCCGGCCTACCACGACAACTTGTCCGAGGACTCCAAGCGCAGCCTGAAGCTGCAAGGCGGGGTGTTCACCGAGGTTCAGGCCGCCACGTTCATCCTGCAGCCCGGCGCGCGCGACGCGGTGGCGTTGCGGGTGTGGGACGACCGGGCCAAGCAGCCCGGCCTGCGCACGCCGCCGCTGGAGCACTTCCTCGGCTACGCCGCTCGCTGCCAGATCGACCGTGCCTCGCGCGCGGCCGCATGAGCTGGGAGGTGATCGCGGCCGTGCTCTTCGGGGCACTGCTGCACGCCTCCTGGAATGCCATGGTCAAGGCAGGCGACGACAAGTCGCTGGACATCGCGACGATGCACTCGCTCGGTGCGTTCGCCGCCATTCCTCTGCTGGCCGTCGTCGGCTTCCCGCCCCCCGAGGCATGGCCCTGGATCGTCGCCTCGACGATCATCCACCTGGCCTACTACATCGCGCTCGCCGGCGCCTACCGGCACGGCGACCTCACCCTCACCTACCCGATCATGCGCGGCCTCGCGCCGGTGCTCGTCGCACTGGCCAGTGCACCGCTCATCGGCGAGATCCTGCCGCTGGCGGGCTGGCTGGCGGTCTTCGGCGTCAGCGCCGGCGTGCTGCTGCTCGGCCTGGCGTCGGCCCCGCGCTGGACCAGCGGCCTGCCGCGCATGCCGGGTCCGGCGGTTCGTTGGGCGCTGCTCAACGCCGGCATCATCGCCGCCTACACGGTCGTCGACGGGCTGGGCATCCGCACGACCGTCGAGCACGGCGGACAGGCCTTGCAGTACGTGGCGGCGCTGTTCCTGTTCGACGGGCTGCCCTTCCTCGCCCTGGTGCTGTGGCAGCGCGGCGCCGCCGGCCGGCCGGCCGCCTACGCGGCGATGCGCCGTCGCGCGCCCTTGCTGGCCATCGGCATGCTCGCCTCGCTGGGCTCCTATGCCATCGCGCTGTGGGCGATGACCCGCGCCCCGATCGCGGCAGTGGCGGCGCTGCGCGAGGCCTCGGTCCTGTTCGCCGCGCTGATCGGCACGCGCTGGCTCGGCGAGCGGTTCGGGCTGCAGCGCGCGACGGGCACGGCGCTGATCCTCGGCGGCGTCATCGCGCTGCGGCTCGCCTGAGCGCCACGCGACGCGACACCCCGGAGTCGCTGCCCCGGTCCGCCCCTCGCCCAACGCTGCCCTACGCGCCATGACCGATCGTGCCGCCCTGCCCACCCGAGCCCAGGTGATCGTCGTCGGCGGCGGCATCGCCGGCTGCTCGGCCGCGTACCACCTCGCGGCCGAGGGGTGGCGTGACGTGCTGGTGCTCGAGCAAGGCAAGCTGACCAGCGGCACGACCTGGCACGCGGCGGGACTCGTCGGGCAGATGCGCCCGAACCGCACCATGACGCGCATGAGCCGCTACGGGATCGAGCTGTACGGGCGGCTCGAGGCCGAGACGGGCCTAGCCACCGGCTGGAAGGCCTGTGGCAGCCTGAACGTCGCGGCCTCGGCCGATCGCCTGAAGGTGCTGAAACGCCAGGCCGCCCTCGCCCGAAGCTTCGGTGTCGATGTCGAACTGGTCGGCCCTGCCGAGGCCGGACGGCTGTACCCGCTCCTGCGCACCGACGACCTTCACGGCGCGCTGTGGATCCCGGGCGACGGCAAGGCGAACCCGGCCGACCTCACGATGTCGCTGGCCAAGGGGGCTCGCTCGCGGGGTGTGCGCTTTGCCGAGGGATTCGAGGTCGTCGAGGTGCTGACCCGTCCGGCGGTGGCCGGGCGTCGTGTGGCGGGCGTGCGCGTGCGGCCGACCGGCTCGGCAGACGGCGACGCCGTGCGGACCCTCGAGTGCGACACGCTGCTGTGCTGCGCCGGCCAGTGGTCGCGGCAGTTCGGGGCGCTGGCCGGGGTGAACGTGCCGCTGTACCCCGCCGAGCACTTCTACATCGTGACCGATCGCATCGACGGCGTGCATCCGATGCTGCCGGTCATGCGCGACCCGGATGGCTACATCTACTACAAGGAGGAGGTCGGCGGCCTGCTGATGGGCGGCTTCGAGCCGAAGGCCAAGCCGTGGACCGTCGACCCGATCCCGGCGGACTTCCAGTTCCAGTTGCTCGGTGAGGACTGGGACCAGTTCGAGATCCTGATGCGCAACGCGATCCACCGCACACCGTGCCTGGAGACGGCCCGCGTCAAGATGCTGCTCAATGGCCCGGAGAGTTTCACGCCCGACGGCAACTTCATCCTCGGCGAGGCGCCCGAGCTCAGTGGGTTCTTCGTCGCGGCGGGCTTCAATTCGGCCGGCATCGCCAACGCCGGGGGCGCGGGACAGCTGATCGCACGCTGGATCATCGACGGCACGGCGCCAGGCGACCTGTGGGACGTCGACATCCGCCGCTTCGGTCCCTACCAATCCAACCGTCGGGCGTTGGCCGAGCGCACCGGCGAGACCTTGGGCCTGCACTATGCGATGCGCTGGCCGCGACAGGAGTTGCAGACCGCGCGTCCGTTGCGCACGTCGCCGCTGTACGACCGGCTGCGGGCCGCGGGGGCCGTGTTCGGCAGCAAGTTCGGGTGGGAGCGAGCCAACTACTTCCTCGAGCCCGGGCAGACCGAGCCACCGCCGACGCTGCATCGGCCTGGGTGGCTGCCCAACGTGATCGCCGAGCAGCGCGCCACGCGCGAGGCGGTCGCGCTCTACGACCAGACGAGCTTCGGCAAGCTGCTGGTGCAGGGTGGCGGCGCGCTCGCGCTGCTGCAGCGGGTCTGCGCGGCCGACGTCGACGTACCGGTCGACCGGATGGTCTACAGCGCGATGCTCAACCCGCATGGCGGGTTCGAGGGAGACCTGACGGTGATCCGTCTGGGCCCCGATCGTTTCCTGCTCGTGACAGGCTCGGCGCAGCCGGTGCGGGACGCCGATCACCTGCGCCGACATCGCCTCGAGGGCGAGGAGGTGGTGATCGACGAGGTGACGGGCGCCTGGGCGGTCCTGTCGGTGATGGGGCCGCGAGCGCCGCAGCTTCTGTCCCGCGTCAGCCCGGACGACCTGTCCCCCGCCGCCCTGCCCGCCCGACACACGCGCGAGATCGACCTGGGCCATGCCCGTGTGCGCGCGGCGCGCATGAGCTACGTCGGCGGCCCCGGGTTCGAGCTGTACGTGCCCGTCGAGGCGGCGCGACACGTCGATCAGGTGATGCGCAACGCGGCCGAGGGCCTGGGCCTGCGCGATGCCGGCTACTACGCGCTCGATGCCCTGCGCATCGAGGCGGGCCGCCGCGCCTGGGGCGCCGAACTCGGCCCGGACGAGACGCCGGCCGAGGCCGGGCTGTGGGCGGGTGTGTCGCTCGACAAGCCGGTCGAGTTCGTCGGGCGCGCGGCCCTGCAGGCGGCGCGTGGCCAGCCGCTGCGAAAACGCCTCGTGACCGTCGTGCTCGACGACCCGCTCGCGTGGTGCTGGGGCGGCGAACCGATCCACCTCGACGGCGAGCCCGTCGGGGAGCTGACGTCGGCCGGCTGGGGCTGGCGCAGCGGCCGCTGCGTGGCGCTCGGTTACGTGCGGGGCACACCGGCGCAGGCACCGCACGACGGCCGGCCGGTCACCGTCGAATGCTGGGGCGAACCCGTCGCGGCCCGGGTCTACGACCGCTGGCCACCACCGTGACGCCTCGCCGCGGGGATCGGCATCGCCAGCCCCGTTTGGGCCCACCCGGGTGCACCCGCGTCGCGTGGGGGCACCACGGTCCGGACGGGCGCCCGTCGGTCGGGTTGATCGACAGCTTCAGCGCAGGCCGGGCAGGCCCGTCGCGCCGCACAGCATCAGCGCAGCCTCGAGCGTGAAGCGATCGTCGGCGAGCAGCGCCTCGACCGCCTCGTCGCCGAGGCAGGCGAATTGCGCGACCTCCCCGTCGAGGTTGCGTGGCTCGAGACCATCGGGGATCACCGCCTCGAACACGTCGAGGTGCTCGACCATGTAGCCCTCCTGGACCGGGCGGCGCATCGTGAAGCGGCCGAGGGGCCGCAGGTCGTGCAGGTCGGCCAGCCGCAGACCGGCCTCCTCCCAGGTCTCCCGCTCGAGCGTGTCGTGGATCGACTCGCCCGCAGCCCGCAGCCCGCCCATCAGCGTGTCCCACAAGCCCGGGTCGGTCGCCTTGTCGAGCGCGCGCTGCTGGACCCAGGTGCCGCCATCGGGATGCCGCCCGATGAGGTGCACCGCGAACGTCGTGATGCCCAGGGGTCGCACCACCGCACGCTCGATGGTGCCGACCACCTCCCCGGCTTCAGTCGTGACGTCGAGCGCCTCGTCGCGCCAGCGGCCGGCAATGCCGGCGTCGCGCAGCGCATGCGCCAGCGCGGCAAGCACCGCATCGACGGGCTCGCCTGTGGGCATGCGCCAGGAGCCGTCGGCCTGGGGCAGCAGGCGCGCGACGGGCTCGAGCCAGCGCGCGTGCGCCGGCTCCAGCGTACCGATTGCCCGCCCGTCCGGCAGGGCCAGGGGCACGCGCGAACGGGTCGGTGCGCGCTGGGCCCGCTGCACGAGCGCGGGCAGGCGGTCCGGCCGTTGCTGTTGCGTTGCTGTACGAGAGCCGGCCATGGGCGTTCATCAGGTCATCACGCTGGGCAGTGCGGCAGCCCGGCGGTAGAGTGGCCGCGTCATCCAGGAGAGCATGCACATGGATTCGGGATCCTCCGGTCTGCTGAGTGGCAGCGTCGGGCTGGCGCTGGCTCTGGTCAGCTGCCTGATTGTCGCCTGGGGTGTCGGGCGGTTCGCTGCCCGCTTCGGCCCGAAGCTGGGCTTCGGCATCGCCACGACCCAGCGCCTGGCCACGTTGCTCGTGTTCCTCGGCCTCGCCTTCCTCGTCGTGTCGCGGGGCTGAGCCCGGACGCGAGACCGTGCCTGGCGAAGCGGCCGGGCATGCAGGCCCGGCCGTGGGGAGCCCGGACAATGCCGGGATGGACTACACCTTCGTCTCGGCGCTGATCCTGCTGCTGCTGGTCCTCGACCCGCTGGGCAGCCTGCCGATCTTCATTTCGGTGCTCAAGGGCGTGGCGCCCGAGCGCCGGGCCCGGGTCGCGCTGCGCGAGGGATGCATCGCCTTTGCTGTGCTGCTCGCCTTCATGCTGGGCGGGCAGCACTTCCTGGCGGCCTTGAACCTCACGCCCCGCTCGCTCGAGGTGGCCGGCGGCGTCATCCTGCTGATCATCGCGTTGCGCATGGTGTTCGGCGGTGCGTCAACGCTGTACGCCAGCGAAGGCGAGGCGCGCGAGCCCTTCATCTTCCCGCTGGCCGTGCCCCTGCTGGTCGGGCCGTCCGCGATGGCCACCGTGCTGCTGCTCGCCTCGCGACAGCCGGACCGGATGTGGCACTGGGCCGGCGCCATCACCGTCGCGATGGTGATCTGCACCGCGGTACTGCTGGCCGCCGATCGCCTGCGGCGGCTCCTCGGGGATTCGGTGGTGGCTGCGATGGAGAAACTGATGGGCCTGGTGCTGACTGCCATCGCCATCGAGATGCTGTTGGCCGGGCTCAAGCGCTACTTCGTCGCCTGACCCGCGGAGGGGGGCTGCACATCGCGTGCTGACCGTCCGCGGCTCGCGATCGTTGCCTGAACACGCCCGCGCGAACGCGCTCCGGCCTCGGCCCCGGCACGGGCCACCGCCCACGGCCAGCGGCGTCACGCCGGTGTCATGCCTCGACGCATCCCGCAACGTACGATCCGGCCGCCCCATGCCGCCTGATGCCACCGCCCGCGACCCCGCTTACCGCCCGGCCGGCTCCGCCGTCGAGGTTCTTGTCGCGTTCCTCAAGCTCGGGCTGACCTCGTTCGGCGGACCGGTGGCCCACCTGGGCTACTTCCGCACCGAGTTCGTCGAACGGCGCCGGTGGCTCGACGATCCGAGCTACGCCGACCTGGTGGCGCTGTGCCAGTTCCTCCCTGGCCCGGCCAGCAGCCAGGTCGGCATGGCGCTGGGATTGGCGCGAGCGGGCTGGTCCGGTGCCCTGGCGGCCTGGATCGGGTTCACCCTGCCCTCGGCCCTCGCCATGATCCTGGTGGCGTTGGGCGTGGCGTCGTGGGCGGGTGCTGCCGGATCGGGGCTCGTGCACGGCTTGAAGGTGGTGGCGGTGGCGGTCGTGGCCCAGGCCGTCTGGGGCATGGCCAAGACGCTGTGCCCCGACCGACTGCGCGCCGGCATCGCGGTGGTGGCGGCCCTGGGCGTGCTGCTGATCCCGACCGCTGCGGGCCAGGTCGGGGCGATCGTGCTCGGCGCTCTGGCCGGGCATGGGCTGCTGCGGCTCGCCGCGCCCGCGCCCTCGACCCACCTGTCGTTCGGGGTGCGGCGCGCCACCGGCGCGATCCTGCTGGGAGGGTGGCTCGCGCTGCTCGGCCTGCTGCCGGTGCTGGCGGTATCGCAATCCTCTGCCTGGTTGAGCGCGACCGCCGTCTTCTACCAGGCGGGATCGCTGGTGTTCGGCGGTGGCCACGTGGTGCTGCCGCTGCTGCAGGCCGGGGTCGTGCCGGCTGGGTGGGTGAGCCAGGACGCCTTCCTCGCCGGCTACGGCGCGGCACAGGCGGTCCCCGGGCCGCTGTTCACGTTTGCGGCCTACCTTGGGGCGGCCATGGCCTCGCCCCTGGGCGGCTGGGCGGGCGGGGTCGCGATGCTGCTGGTGATCTTCCTGCCTGGCTTCCTGCTGGTGGCCGGGGCGTTGCCGTTCTGGGAGGAGCTGCGGCGGCACCCCTCGGTGCAGCGCGCGGTGGCTGGGATCAACGCCGCCGTGGTCGGCGTGCTGGCCGCGACCCTGTACGACCCGGTGTGGACCAGCGCCATCCACACGCGGATGGATTTCGGCCTGGCGCTCGCCGCCTTCGGCCTGCTCGTCTTTGCGCGGTGGTCACCGGCCTGGGTCGTGATGTTGGCTGCAGGGGCCGGCTGGCTGATGAGCGTCGGCTGAGTCGGCCGGGTCCGGCCGACGCCACGCGCCCGTGCGTGCCGGGTCGGGCACGCGCTGGCAGGCCGACCGGCGATCGAGCACGGGTCGGATGCCGCGCGGCACGAACAAAAGACAACGGGCCGGCCTGTTGCCAGGTCGGCCCGTCGATGACGTTGGTCGGGGTGGCGGGATTCGAACTCGCGACCCCTTGCACCCCATGCAAGTGCGCTACCAGGCTGCGCTACACCCCGACGAAGCCCAAGATCATACCTCGACTGTTCCCGATGGCCGGTCCGGCAACCGGCCGGCGGTGGTCGATCGACGGGCCCGAGGCGGGCGCGTCACACGGTCCACGGCCGAAGGGTGCCCCCCGCATCGGCCAAGATGGCTTCAGAGCGTGAGCAAGCCCCGGATCGAGACCAGTTCATCGCGAACCTGGCGTGGCGTCGCAGGGCTCGACAACGCGCCATCGACCACGGCGCCCTTGAGCAGTTCGCTCGGAGGCAGGTCGGTCGCCCGTCGGCCCCATCGGATGGCCGCACCCAAGGGGGCCGACGCCGTCGCCTCGTTTGACCCGTCCGCTGGCAGGATCGTGACGGTCGGAGTTTCGGCGAGCGGGGCATCAGTGGACGGGATCGCCTGGGCATCGGAACGCAGAGGCTCGCCCGTGGGCGAATCGCCCTCCCCATCGACCAGGCGGTTGCGCGCCCCACTGATCGTGAAGCCCTGCTCGTACAGCAACTCGCGGATGCGACGCACCAGCAGCACCTCGTGGTGCTGGTAGTAGCGCCGGTTGCCCCGGCGCTTCATCGGCTTGAGCTGCGAAAACTCCTGCTCCCAGTACCGGAGCACGTAGGGCTTGACGCCACACAACTCGCTGACCTCGCCGATCGTGAAGTAGCGCTTCGCGGGGATTTGCGGAAGCGCTTTTTCCATTTGGATCAACGAGTTCGGGTGTATCTCCTAGACTTTACTCGAAGTCCTCTTTCGACGGGGTGTCACCCTGCACCTGGGCCTTGAGCTTCTGGCTCGCGTGAAATGTGACCACGTGCCGGGCCTTGATCGGGATTGACTCCCCGGTGCGCGGGTTGCGGCCCGGCCGCGGGGCCTTGCGGCGGATCGTGAAGTTACCGAAACCCGACAGCTTCACATCGGTGCCGACGGACAGCGAGCCGTGCACGATCTCGAAGAAGGCCTCGACCATGTCCTTCGATTCGCGCTTGTTCAGGCCAAGGCGCTCAAACAGGAGGTCAGCCAGTTCGGCCTTGGTGAGCGTCGGCGTCTCCAGCGACGGCAGCGCCGGACTCGCGGGTGCATCGGGGCGTCGAGTGGCCATGGGCGACGGGCGACCGGCGGGGATCAGGAGCGCAGCCGGACCGGCAGGGTGCGGGTGACCGCGGCCAGAACCTGCCGGACGCACTCGTCGATCCGGCCATCCGTCAGCGTGCCGGCATCGTCTCGCAGCTCGAGGCGCACCGCGAGGCTGCGCTCACCGGACGCCAGCTCCGGCGTGGGCTGGGACGGGCGGAAGACGTCGAACAACCGCGCACTGCGCACCAGCGGCTGGGCCGCCCCGGCGATCGCTGTCATCAGGTCGTCGTGGGTGACCGCGTCAGGCGCCACCAGGGCCAGATCACGCGTGACACCGGGCAACCGCGACACGGGCTGGGCGGCCGGCAGCGGAACCGACGAGAGGGCTTGGACGTCGAGTTCCCAGAGCATGGGGGCCTGCGGCAGCTCGAGCGACTGACGCCAGCGTGGATGCAGCTCGCCGATCCAGCCGATCGGGCGATCCGCCAGCCAGACCTGTGCACTGCGACCGGGGTGCAAGGCCGGATGTGGCGCAGCGGTCAGCCGCGGACGCAGCGGCCACACGAGCTGCTCCAAATCACCCTTGGCATCGAACACATCGACCTGACGCTCGGGCACGCCCCACTGCAAGTCGTCGACCGGCCCATAAGCGAGTCCCGCCACGCGCAGGGGTTGGCGCAGTCCACGCACGCAGTCGGGTCCGTCGGTCGCAGCCGGGTCGCGCAGATAGGCCCGACCGACCTCGAACACCCGCACGCGCGTGACCTTGCGCGCGAGGTTCGTCCGAAGCACCTGGAGCAGGCCCCCGAACAGGTTCGAGCGCATCACGGCGAGGTTGCTCGCGATCGGGTTGAGCACCCGGACCGGATCGGCATTGCCCGCCAGGTCGCGCTCCCAAGCGGCGTCGACGAAGCTGAAGTTGATCGTCTCGCTGTAGTCGAGCGCGGCCAGCTGCCGGCGCAGCCACGACGTGGATCGACGCGACTCGGACCGCACCAGGGCCTGCAGTGGCGCCCTCGGAGGGTCGGTCGGCAAGGTGTGGTACCCCAGCACCCGGACGACCTCCTCGATGAGGTCCTCTTCGAGCGTCAGGTCGAACCGCCACGACGGTGGCGTGACCGTCAGGACGCCCGGCGACTGCGTGCAGCCCAGCCCGAGGCGGCGGAACACGTCGGCGCACTGCGCCTGGGTGACGGGCATGCCGATGACCCTGGACGCACGCTCGACGCGCAAGGCCACCGGCGCGCGCGCCGGCATCGCCACTGGTTGGTCGTCCATCGGGCCGCAGACCGTCTCGGGCGTGCCGCAGATGTCGAGCACGAGCTGGGTGATCCGCTCGAGGTGCTCGACCGTCGTCGCCGGATCGACGCCGCGCTCGAAACGATGCCCGGCGTCCGTGCTGAAGTTGAAACGGCGCGACCGTCCGGCGACCGCCTCCGGCCACCAGAACGCCGCCTCGAGGTAGACGTGCCGCGTATCGTCGCCGACGGCCGTGGCCTCGCCGCCCATGATGCCGGCCAGCGACTCGACCTGGCGGTCGTCGGCGATCACGCCGACGGTCCCATCGACCGTGATCGTGCTGCCGTTGAGCAGTTCGAGGGACTCGCCCTCGCGACCCCAACGCACGACCAGCCCGCCGTGGATCTTCTCGAGGTCGAAGATGTGGCTGGGGCGGCCGAGTTCGAACATCACGTAGTTCGAGATGTCGACCAGCGCCGACACCGAACGCTGCCCGCAGCGGGCCAGGCGGTCGACCATCCAGGCCGGCGTGGGCGCCTTGGGGTCGACGTGGCGAACGATGCGCCCGGAGAACCGCCCGCACAGGTCCGTTGCCTCGACACGCACCGGCAGCACGTCGGCAATCATGGGGGGGGCTGGGGCGAAGGTCGGGCTCTTCAGCGGGGCACCCGTCAAGGCCGACACCTCGCGCGCGATGCCGTAGATGCCCAGCAGGTGGCCGAGGTTCGGGGTGAGCTTGAGCGTGAAGAGGGTGTCGTCGAGGCGGAGCGCCGATCGGAGGTCAACCCCCACCGGGGCGTCGGCAGGCAGGTCGAGCAGTCCGCCGTGGTCGTCCGACAGCCCGAGCTCGCGCGCCGAGCACAGCATGCCGCGGCTTTCGACGCCGCGCAGCTTTCCGACCCCGATGCGCAGAGCCGCACCGCCCGGTTCGGAGGGCGGCAGGTTGGCGCCCACCGTGGCCAGCGGCGCCTTCATGCCGGCGCGGACGTTCGGCGCGCCGCACACGATCGTCAACGCCTCCGGGCCGCCGGTCGAGACGCGGCACACACGCAGGCGCTCGGCATTGGGATGGGGCTCGACCGCCAGCACCTCGGCCACGACGACCCCGTTGAACGGGGGCGCGACCGGGCGCAGGTCTTCGACCTCGAGACCCGACATCGTGAGGAGGTCGGCGAGGTCCTGGGTCGACAGCGGCGGATCGCAGAACTCGCGCAGCCAGGACTCGGGAAACTGCATGGCTCGTGCCCTGTCCGTTCAGCGGAACTGCGCCAGGAAGCGCAGATCGCCCTCGAAGAAGGCCCGCAGATCGTTGACCCCATAGCGCAGCATCGCGAGTCGGTCGATGCCCGACCCGAACGCAAACCCGATGTACTGCTCGGGATCGAGACCGTAGTTGCGGATGACCTGGGGATGGACCTGGCCCGCGCCGGACACCTCGAGCCAGCGTCCGGCCAGCGGACCGGCCTCGAAGCGGATGTCGATCTCCGCGCTCGGCTCGGTGAACGGGAAGTAGCTCGGCCGGAAACGCAGCGACAGCTCTCGTGTCTCGAAGAAGGCCTGGATGAACTCGAGGTAGACGACTTTCAGGTCCTTGAAGCTCACGTCCTGACCGACCCACAGGCCCTCGACCTGGTGGAACATCGGCGAATGCGTGGCGTCACTGTCCACGCGGTACGTGCGGCCGGGGGCGATCACGCGGATGTCGGGCATGCGCCCTCCCCGCGCGATCAGGTCGCGATGGGCCTCGACATGCTGTCGGGCATACCGGATCTGCATCGGCGAGGTGTGCGGCCGAAGGTTGAGCCAACGCCCCTCAGCGTCCTTCAGGTCGACGTAGAACGTGTCCTGCATCGACCGTGCCGGATGGTTCTCCGGGTTGTTCAGCGCCGTGAAGCTGTACCAGTCGGTCTCGACTTCGGGACCCTCGGCCACGTCGAAGCCCATCGACGCGAAGATGGCCTCGATGCGCTCAGCCGCGCGCGAGATCGGATGGATCGTGCCCTGCCCGCGCCGGCGGCCTGGCAAGGTGAGGTCCAGTGCCTCGGCGGCCAGCTGGCGCTCGAGCTCGGACTCTGCGAGTGCCTGGCGCCGCGCCGCGAGCGCCGCCTCGATCTGCTGCTTCGCAGCGTTGATCGCCGCGCCGCGCGCCTTGCGTTCGTCGGGCGTCAGCGCCGCCAGGCTCTTCATGGCCTCGGTGACCACGCCGGCCTTGCCGAGGAACCGGGCCTTGGCGTTCTCCAGCTGGGCCGGGGTGTCGGCCGCCGCGAATTCGGCAAGGGCCTGACGCACCCACTCAGCGTGGGCCAGATCGGCCAGGGAGGTCGAAGCGCTCATCGATCGGGTCGGATCGGTGTCAGCCTGTGGGTGGCAGGGCGCGGCCAGGGCCGGCATCGCCCGGCGTCGTCGGGAGCCCCGAGGGGCCGGGGCCTGGCCCCCCGCGGCGAGGTATCAGGCCGCCAGCTGGGCCTTGACCTTCTGGACGATGCTCGCGAACGCCGCCGGGTCGTGCACGGCCATGTCGGCCAGCACCTTGCGGTCGATCTCGATCGACGCCTTCTTCAGCCCGTTCATGAACTTGCTGTAGGTGATGCCGGCACTGCGGGCAGCCGCATTGATCCGTGCGATCCACAGAGCGCGGAAAACGCGCTTGCGGTTGCGGCGATCACGATAGGCGTACTGGCCGGCTCGCATCACCGCCTGCTTGGCGATGCGGAAGACGTTCTTGCGGCGGCCGCGATAGCCCTTGGCCAGGGCGATGACCTTCTTGTGGCGGGCGCGGGCGGTGACACCACGTTTGACGCGGGGCATGGTCGACTCCTCTCGATGGGGTTGCGAAGAAAGCCGCCGGGCTCAGAGGCCCGCGAACGGCAGCATCTGGGCGATGTGGCCCATGTTGGTCTCGTGCACGTTGGCCGAGCCACGCAGGTGACGCTTGTTCTTCGTCGACTTCTTCGTGAGGATGTGGCGCTTGAACGCCTGACCCCGCTTGACGGTGCCGCCGGGGCGAACGCGGAAACGCTTGGCCGCGCTCTTCTTGGTCTTCATCTTGGGCATTGCTGCTCCTTCGCTGTTGTGCACGCCGCGGGGCGCCGGTGGGGTCTCCACCGTCTTTGCGAGCCTCGCGCCGCTTCTGTCGCTCACACCCGGCTGACCGAGCCGGGTGCGGCGATTCCCCTGGTGAGGAGGGCCCCGTCGCTATTTGCGCTTGGGGGCGAGCACCATCACCATCTGCCGCCCTTCGAGGCGCGGCATGTGTTCGACCACGGAGACGTCCGCGAGCTCGTCGCGGATGCGCTCGAGCAGGCGCATGCCGATCTCCTGGTGCGTGATTTCGCGACCGCGAAAGCGCAAGGTCACCTTGCCCTTGTCACCGTCCTCGGCGATGAAGCGGCGCAGATTGCGCATCTTGATCGCGTAGTCGCCTTCGTCGGTGCCCGGGCGGAACTTCACTTCCTTGATCTCGATGACCTTCTGCTTGCTCTTGGCCTCCGCGGCTTTCTTCTGCTCGAGGTACTTGAACTTGCCGTACTCCATCAACCGGCAGACGGGCGGCTCGGCCTGGGGAGCGATCTCGATGAGATCAACGTCCAGCTCGCCGGCCATCCTCAGTGCATCCATGAGGCTCACGACGCCCAGGGGCTCGTTCTCGACCCCGTTGAGCCGGACCTCCGGGGCCATGATCTCCCGGTTCAGCCGGTGCTTGCGCTCGTCGTTGCGGATGCGACGGTCAAAGAAGGTAACGATGGTTCAGGTCCTTCGGGCCACCACGGCCCCTGGTCAACGACAACGCGCCCGGTCCTCAGGCCTTGGATGAGATGGCTTCGCCGACCTTCTGGCCGAAGGCGTCGAGCGGCATCACACCGAGATCCTGTTGCCCGCGGGCGCGCACTGAAACAGTGCCGCTGGCAACCTCCTTGTCGCCGACGACCAGGAGGTACGGCACCTTTTGCAGGGAATGCTCGCGGATTTTATACGTGATCTTTTCGTTCCGGACGTCGGCGATCGCCCTAACTCCTTGTTTCTGCATCGCTTTCGCCACATCTGCGGCGTAGGCGGCCTGCGCTTCGGTGATGCTGAGGACCACCGCCTGCACCGGCGCGAGCCAGACGGGCAACGCGCCGGCGTGCTGCTCGATCAGGATGCCGATGAAGCGCTCGAGGCTGCCGACGATGGCCCGGTGCAGCATGACCGGCGTCTTGCGGCTGCCGTCCTCGGCCACGTACTCGGCTCCGAGCCGCTCGGCCATGAAGAAATCGACCTGCATCGTGCCGCACTGCCACTCACGGCCGATCGCGTCCTTGAGCGTGTACTCGATCTTCGGGCCGTAGAACGCGCCGTCGCCGGGCGAGACCACGAACTCGCAGCCCGAGGCGCGCAGCGACTCCATCAACGCATGCTCGGCCTTGTCCCAGCTCTCGTCGCTGCCGATGCGCGCCTCGGGGCGGGTCGCGACCTTGTACAGGATGTCGGTGAAGCCGAAATCGCGGTAGACCCGCTGCAGCAGCGCCGTGTAGGCCGTGCACTCGGCCAGGATCTGGTCCTCGGTGCAGAAGATGTGCCCGTCGTCCTGCACGAAGCCGCGCACCCGCATGATGCCGTGCAGCCCGCCCGAGGGCTCGTTGCGGTGGCACTGGCCGAACTCCCCGAAGCGCAGCGGAAGGTCGCGGTAGCTCTTGATGCCCTGCTTGAAGATCAGGATGTGGCCGGGGCAGTTCATCGGCTTGAGCGCGTAGTCGCGCTTCTCCGATTCGGTGGTGAACATGTTCTCCCGGTACTTCTGCCAGTGGCCGGTCTTCTCCCAGAGCGTCTGGTCGAGGATCTGCGGGCCCCGGACCTCCTGGTAGCCGTTGTCGCGGTAGACCTGCCGCATGTACTGCTCGACGCACTGCCACACCGTCCAGCCCCGGGGGTGCCAGAACACCAGGCCCGGCGCGTGCTCGTCGAGGTGGAACAGGTCGAGCTCACGGCCGAGCCGGCGATGGTCGCGCTTCTCGGCCTCTTCCAGCCGCGTCAGGTACTGCTGCAGCTCGTCCTTGGTGGCCCAGGCCGTGCCGTAGATGCGCTGCAGCATCTCGTTGCGGTGGTCGCCGCGCCAGTAGGCACCGGCCACCTTCATCAGCTTGAAGTGCTTCAGCTTGCCCGTGCTGGGCACGTGCGGCCCGCGGCACAGGTCCTCGAAGCCGCCCTCGCGGTACAGGCTCACGTCCTCGCCGGCCGGGATGCTGCCGATGATCTCGGCCTTGTAGTGCTCGCCCAT
>JALOSQ010000125.1 GCA_025458335.1 Ideonella sp. | reverse complement strand
GGCGCCACGTCCCGCGCCGGGCCAGCCACCAACTCGAATCGAAACAGCCGGCACTCGATCGGCCCGTTCCACAGCGGGACACGCCGCGTCGCCTTGAGTCGCATGGCGCCGGGCAGGCCAGGATCGGGGCTCAGCACCCAGGCGGTCCAGCGCCGCTCGCGGCTGGCGTAGGCACGCTTCCAGTGCGTCGCGAGGCGGGCCGCGAAGTCGTCGTCCACGCCGGGATGGGCACGCCCCCCCTTGGGGTCGAGCCGTTCGCCGTACGGCGGGTTGACCATCAGGGTGCCGTCGAGCCCGGGCGGCAGTGACGGCGCTGGCCGCTCGAGGGCGTCGCCGCCATGGAACTCGATCGCCTCGGCCACCCCGGCGCGCTCGGCATTGCGACGGGCGATCTCGACCATCCGGAACGAGATGTCGCTCGCGTGGACCGGCACGGCGGGCGGGTGGATCCGTGCCCGGGCCTTCTGCCGGGCCGAGTCCCAGGCACGGCGCAGCGCCGGCTCCGCAAACGGCTGCTGTCGCTCGAAGGCGAAGCGCCGGCCGAGCCCCGGCGCGTGGCCACAGGCGATCTGGGCGGCCTCGATCGCGATGGTGCCGCTGCCGCAGAACGGGTCGACCAGCGCCCCGCCCGACTCCGGCCGGCCGGTCCAGCCGGCGGCGGCGAGCATCGCGGCGGCCAGCGTTTCCTTGAGCGGCGCCTCGCCGGCCTCGAGCCGCCAGCCCCGCTTGAACAGCGGATCGCCCGACGTGTCGACCGACACGATCGCAACCTCGCCGTCCAGGTGCAGCGCCAGCGGCAGGTCGGGGTCGCGCGTGTCCACGCTGGGGCGCTCGCCGAAGCGCTCGCGCAGCTGGTCGCAGACGGCGTCCTTGAGCACCAGGCCCGCGTAGTGCAGGCTGCGCAGCGGGCTGTGGCGGGCCGTCACGTCGACCTTGAGCGTGTGCCGTGGACCGATCCACAGCGCCCAGTCGACCGTGCGCGCCAGCGCATACAGGTCGCGCTCGTCGCGGATCGGGCCGCGTGCCACTTCGGCGAGCACGCGCTGCGCGAGCCGGCTGCCGAGGTTCAGCGCCATCACCTCGTCGGGGCCGCCATCGAGCGACACGCCGCCACGGCCGGCGTGCGGGGCCGCGTGCGGCACGAGCCGCGCCACCTCCTCGGCAAGGAAGCCTTCGGCCCCGGCAGCACAGGGCAGGAACAGCGGCAGCGGCATCGGCAGGGCGCCCGGAGCGGCCGGCTACAGGGCCCGGCGCAGGTTGGCCGGCGCGATCTTCAGGGCCTCGCGGTACTTGGCGACCGTGCGCCGGGCGACCTGGATGCCCTGCTCCGCGAGCATGTCCGACAGCTGGCTGTCGGACAGCGGCTTGTCCGGCGGCTCGGCGGCCACCAACTGGCGGATCAACGCCCGCACGGCCGTGCTCGACGCGTTGCCGCCCGCCTCCGTGTTCAATGACGACCCGAAGAAGTACTTCAGCTCGAAGGTGCCGAAGGGCGTGGCCATGTACTTGGCCGTGGTCACGCGCGAGATGGTCGACTCGTGCAGCCCCAGCTCGTCGGCGATCTCGCGCAGCACCAGGGGCTTCATCGCGATCTCGCCGTGGGTGAAGAAGGCCTTCTGGCGCTCCACGATCGCCTGGCTGACGCGCTGGATGGTGTCGAAGCGCTGCAGGATGTTCTTCATGAACCAGCGCGCCTCCTGCAGGCGCGCCGAGAGCCCCGAATGGCTGCCGCGCTGGCCGCGGATCGCCTGGGCATACAGCTCGTTGATGCGCAGCCGCGGCATCACGTCGGGGTTGAGCACGACCTTCCACTGCCGGCCGGCCTTCTGCACGATCACATCGGGCACGACGATGTTCGCCTCGGCGCGCGAGAACGGCCGCCCCGGCTTGGGCTCCAGCGAGACGATGAGCTGCTGCGCCTGCCGCAGCAGGTCCTCGTCGGCGCCGGTGGCCGCCATCAGGCGACGGGTGTCGCGCCGCGCCATCAGCTCGAGGTGGCCGGCGCAGATCCGCAGCGCCACCTCGCGGGCCTCGCTGGCGGGCCGTTCGCGCAGCTGCAGCGCCAGGCATTCGGCCAGGTCGCGCGCGCCGACGCCCGTCGGGTCGAGGCTCTGCAGCCAGCGCAGGGCGCAGCGCAGGCGCGCGAGCAGCTCATCGCGGGCGGCCTGCAATGCGGGCGCGTCGATCGCCTCGGCGCCATGGCCATTGACCGCCGGCGTCGGGCCCGGGTCGGCGGGCAACAGCCGGTCGACCACCTCCTCCAGGCTGCCGTCGAGGTAGCCGTCGTCGTCCAGCGACTCGATGAGCGCCAGGACCGCGGCGCGGTCCGCGTCGGGCAGTCGCATGCCGCGCACCTGCTCGCGCAGGTGGTCCTGCAGCGTTCGGGTCGGGGCGCTGCGTTCGAGCGGGTCGAAGTCGTCGTCGCCCTCGACCGTCGCGCGCATCGGGGCCTCGCCGATGCCGTCGAAGTCGTCGCCCTCGGTCCCGTTCTCCCAGTCGTCGCGCGCGGTGGTGCCCAGCTCGCTGGCGTCCAGGCCCGCCTCGGCGCCGTCAGCCGGCTCCGCGGCGCCAGGCGACTCATCGGCCTCGCGATCGGCCAGGGTGGCCGGGCGCTGGTCCACGCTCGCCGGCGTGTCGAACACCGGACCGTCGTCCTCCGGCTCCAGGAACGGGTTCTGCTCGAGCATCTGCTCGACTTCCTGCTGGAGCTCGAGCGTCGACAGCTGCAGCAGCCGGATCGACTGCTGCAGCTGCGGCGTGAGCGCCAGGTGCTGCGACAGGCGGACCTGCAGCGACGGCTTCATGCGGCTGGCCCGATCGACGCCATCACATGCGGAAGTGCTCGCCGAGGTAGACCTTGCGAACGTCGGGGTTCTCGACGATCTCGGTCGGCGTGCCCTCGGCCAGCACGCGCCCTTCGCTGATGATGTAGGCGCGGTCGCAGATGCCCAGCGTCTCGCGCACGTTGTGGTCGGTGATCAGCACGCCGATGCCGCGCGCTTTCAGGAAGCCGATGATCCGCTGGATCTCGAGCACGGCGATCGGGTCGACGCCGGCGAAGGGCTCGTCGAGCAGGATGAAGCGCGGCTGGGTGGCCAGCGCGCGCGCGATCTCCACCCGGCGCCGCTCGCCGCCGGACAGGGCCGGTGCGGGCGACGCGCGCAGCTTCTCGATGCTCAGCTCGCGCAGCAGGCCTTCGAGCAGCGACGTGATCACGGCCTCCGACAGCGGCTGGCCGGAGGGCTGGCGCTGCAGCTCCAGCACGGCGCGGATGTTCTCCTCGACCGTGAGCTTGCGGAAGATCGACGCCTCCTGCGGCAGGTAGCTCAGCCCGAGGCGCGCACGGCGGTGGATCGGGAAGTGCTCGATGCGCTGCCCGTCGATCGCGATGCGGCCGGCGTCGGCGCGCACCAGGCCGACGATCATGTAGAAGCTGGTGGTCTTGCCGGCGCCATTCGGGCCCAGCAGGCCGACCACCTCGCCGCTGGCGACCGCCAGGTGCACGTCCTTGACCACCTGCCGCGAACCGTAGGTCTTCTGCAGGCCGTCGACCTCGAGTCGGCTCGCCGGCCGCGCGCCGGTTGCGGGCCCGGAGGCGGCCGTCTGCAGGCGGTCCAGGGGCGGGGTCGCGTTCATGGGGTCGCAGGATCGGGGCCGCCCGCCTCAGGGGCGGGCCGGCACCGCGGCCGGGTCACTGGAGGGACGCGGCGAAAGGGTGGCGCGCACCCGCTCACCGCTGCCGTCCGCGCTCCCGCTCACGCTGTAGACCGAGGCGGCGTTGTCGAAGGTGATGACCGATCCCGAGGCCTCGTCGGCCACCACGGAGCCTCGGTAGCGCCTCAGCACCGCGCGGTTGACGAAGCGCACGGTGTCGGCGCGGCTGTCGTACTCGATCCGTTCCGCCTCGCCCTCGAGGAACTCGTCGAGGCCCTCGCGCTTCTGTCGGAACCGCGCCGGCACCTCCGGCGTTCCCAGCGCCACGCTCGACTGGTGGCCGTCGGGGGACTGGCGGACCTCCACCTGGGCGGCACGCAGCACGATCGTGCCCTTGGTGATGACGACGTTGCCGGTGAACACGCCGATCTGGCGTGCATCGTCGTAGCGACCGGCATCGGCCTCGATGTTCAGGGGCTTGGCCCGGTCTGCCCGCTCAGCGTGGGCGGGGAGCGCCACGGCCAATGCCACGGCCATCCCGAGCAGGGTTGCCCGCCAGTGACGGGAGGCGGCGGCAGGGCGGTCGCTCGGGAGCGGGGGACAGGACGACACTGGGCGGCACGGAAGTTGCAGGCCATTATGGCCAGAAAGCCGCCGGTGAAACCGCTTGGCGTAATCCGGAGCCGGTTCGAGGGCCCGGATGCTCCTGCAGCGGCCCTCCACGGTGCGGCCTGCAGGCCGCGCCGGCTCGGCAAGCGGCACACGGTCCGCAGGGACCCAGTGCCGTCCGGCCTCGCCCACGGCCGGGCCTGCATGCCCGGCCGCTTCGCCAGGCGCGAGAGAGTGCGCAGGCACTCTCTCGCGTCCGGGCTCAGCCCCGTCGCACGCGGTTGATCAGGAACTCGGTGACCGCCAGCGTCCGGTCGGGCGTGCCCGCCAGCGAGCTGGACGTGAAGAAGCGGCCGCCGACACCCATGGCCGGCACGCCATCGATCTTGTAGGCCTCGGCGAGCCGCTTGGCCTGGCCGATCTTGGTCTGGACCGAGAACGAGTTGTACGCCTCGAGGAACTGGGCGCCGTCGATGCCGTTCTTCGCCATGAAGGCGGCGATGTCGTTGGGCTTGTCGAGCCGCTGGCGCTCGTTGTGGATCGCCGCGAACACCCGGCGGTGCATCTGCTCGACCCGGCCGAGCGCCTCGAGCGCGAAGTAGATGCGCTGGTGGGCCTCGAACGGCTCGGGGCGGAACGCCACCGGGGTCCGGCGCACGCTCACGTCGGCCGGCAGGCGCTTGGCCCATGCGGAGAGCATCGGCTCGAACGCATTGCAGTGCGGGCAGCCGTACCAGAAGAACTCGACCACCTCGATCTTGCCGCCGGCGGCCTGGGGAAGCGGCTGCGCCAGACGCACGAAGTGCTGACCCTCGACCCAATTGGCCTGGGCATGTGCCGGCATTCCCGCGGCCCAGAGGCCCGGGCCGGCCAGCCCGGCGGCCGCCAGTGCGGTGGCCCCCTGCGAGAAGTCCCTGCGTTTCATCGGCATCACTCCACCTTTCCGTTGCCCTGACTCATCCTGCTGGTGCTCGCCGATGGCGGCGGCGCCGCGCCGCTCAGGGCGAGCGCTGCACGCGCACCAGTGCCGCGTCGACACCGGCACCGGCAAGCCTGGTGCGTGCCGACTCCGCGTCATCCTTCTTGTCGTACGGGCCGACGCGGACCCGGTACATCGTCCGGCCGGACTGTTCGCGCTCCGTGATCCGGGCATCCATCCCGAGCATCGCGAGCTTCGCCCGCTGCTGCTCGGCATCCTCGGTGCGTGTATAGGCGCCGGCCTGCACGAAATACGTAAACGGATCGACCCCCGCCGCGGCTGACGGCGTGGTCGGCAGTTGGCCCGAAAGGATCGCAGCCGGGTCCCGCGCCGGGGCAGCGGCCGGCACCGCGACTGTGGCCGGGGCGTCGGCCGCGCCCGGGACGGCGGCACTGGCGGCACCCCCGGGGCGCGGGGCGCGCGTGGCCAGCGGCGCGTTCGGATCCCAGTTGCGATTGCGCTCGGCCTCGGCGGCGTCCTGCTCGGCGGTGCGCTGCGGCACCTTGTCGACGAACGGCACGGGGACCTTCGTCACCCACAGGGCCACGCCCAGCGACAAGGCCAGGCCGAGCAGGAGCCCGACGGCCAGGCCGAGCACGAAACCGCCGCGTTGCATCTGCTTCATCCGGATCCTCGCAAGGCTCGTGCGGGCCTCAGCCGGCGACCGCCGCCTCGGGCGCCGACTCGCGCTCCATGCGGGCGGGTGCACCGACTCCCAGCAGGGCCAGGGACTGGCGCAGCACCTGCCGCACGGCGGCCAGCAGCGCCATCCGGGCGCGCGCCAACCGCGGGTCGTCCACCAGGAAGCGCTCCGCCGCGTAGTACGTGTGGAACGCCGCGGCGAGCTGCCGGGCGTAGAAGGCCACGTCGTGCGGCGCGAAGGTCTCGGCCGCGACGCGCAGCATGTCGGGGTAGCCGGCCAGATGGCGAAGCAGCGCCGCCTCGGCCGGGGCCGTCAGCGGCGAGAGGTCGGCCTCTGCAAGATCATCGAGCCGCGCGCCGCCGGCCGCGTACTGCTCGAGCACCGAGCAGATCCGCGCGTGCGCGTATTGCACGTAGAAGACCGGGTTCTCGTCGTTGCGCTGCAAGGCGAGGTCGATGTCGAACACGAACTCGGTATCCGCCTTGCGGCTGATCAGGAAGAAGCGCACCGCGTCGCGGCTGGTCCAGTCGATCAGGTCGCGCAGGGTCACGTAGCTGCCGGCGCGCTTGGAGATCTTGACCTCCTCGCCGCCCTTCATCACCGTGATCATCTTGTACAGCACGTAGTCGGGGTAACCGCGCGGGATGCCGCGGCCCACCGCCTGAAGGCCGGCGCGCACCCGCGCGACCGTGCCGTGGTGGTCGGTGCCCTGGACGTTGATGACCTTGTCGAAACCGCGCTCGAACTTGGCCACGTGGTAGGCGACATCTGGCACGAAATAGGTGTACGTGCCGTCGGACTTGCGCATCACGCGGTCCTTGTCGTCACCGTCGTCGGTGGTGCGCAGCCACAACGCGCCGCCCGATTCGTAGGTCTTGCCCGAGGCGATCAGAGCCGCCACCGCCGCATCGACGCGGCCGTCGGTGTACAGGCTCGACTCGAGGTAGTGGTGGTCGAAGCGCACGCCGAAGGCCTCGAGGTCCAGGTCCTGCTCGTGGCGCAGATAGGCCACGGCGAACTGCCGGATGCCGTCGAGGTCGTCCGGATCGCCGCT
>JALOSQ010000124.1 GCA_025458335.1 Ideonella sp. | reverse complement strand
GCGCCCTGATGGCGCGCGAAGGCTGGTCCGTGAGCCTGCACCGGATGTGCCTGGACCGCGTGTATGCGCGCGAGTGCATCGCCCAGGCCCACACGAGTGCCGCGGATCCGTTGCGCGCGATCGCCGTCGACCTGTTCGAAGCCTGCCTGCCCGCGGCGCCCGTCGAGTTGCTGCGCTGAGGGCTGCGGCGGCACGGCCCGCCGAGGGCCTCACTCGTGCCGCAAGGCTTCGATCGGGTCGAGCCGCGCCGCGCGGCGGGCCGGGACGTAGCCGAACACCACCCCGATGCCGGCCGAGAAGGCGAACGCGAGCAGGTTGATCGCCGGGTCGAACTCGTAGGGGATGCGCATCAGTTGCGCGAGCGCGATGGACGCGCCGGTCGCCAGCGCGATGCCGATCAGCCCGCCGAGAGCCGCCAGCACCACGGCCTCCACCAGGAACTGCAGCAGCACTTCGCGCTCGAGGGCGCCGATGGCCAGGCGAACGCCGATCTCGCGCGTGCGCTCCGTCACGCTGACCAGCATGATGTTCATGATGCCGATGCCGCCGACGACGAGGCTCACGGCCGCTACCGCGCCGAGCAGCATCGTCATGATCTGGGTCGTACCCGACATGGTGTCGGCGATCTGGCGGGTGTCGAGCACGCTGAAGTTGTTGTCCTCGTTGTCGGCGAGCTTGCGGCGCTCGCGCATCAGCTGCTCGAGGCTCGCCTTGAGCCGCACGGAATCCGCGCTGTCGGCCATCGAGACCAGGATCGTGTTGATGCGCGTGTGACCGACGACCCGTCGCTGCATCGTGGCCAGCGGCAGCACGAGCAGGTTGTCCTGGTCGTTGCCCATCGCGCCCTGGCCCTTGGGCCCCAGCAACCCGACCACGGTGCACGAGAACTTCTTGAGCCGCACCTGCTCACCGATCGGATCGGCGCTGCCGAACAGCTCGCGGCGCACCGTCGCGCCGATCACGCACACCGCCGCACCGACCCGCTCCTCGTCGGGCTCGAACCCTCGCCCCGAGACCAGCGTCCAGTTGCTGACGGAGAACCAGTCCTGCGTCGACCCGGTGACCCCGGCCGACCAGTTTCGGCCGTTGGCGACCAGCGTGGTGCCGCTGCGCACCTCCGGCGCCACGAGGCGCACGCCGCCGATCTGCGAGCCGACTGCCTCGACGTCGGCCAGGGCGAAGGCCGGGCCGCCGACGCTGCCCGGGCCCATGCGCTGGCCCGGCAGGACCATCAGCAGGTTGCTGCCGAGGCTCGCGATCTGCGCCTGCACCGAGCGCGTGGCGCCGTTGCCCAGCGTCACCATCGTGATCACGGCGCTCACGCCGATCACGATGCCGAGCATCGTGAGGAACGACCGCAGGAGGTTCCGGCGGATCTCGCGAAGCGCGAGCAGCAGCGCGTTCCACCCCATCACGCCGCCCCGGTCACCGCCGCCGGCCGCGCGGCGGCGGCCGGCGTGATTGCCTGCGGCGATTGCGGTCGGTCGCTCTCGATGCGACCGTCGACGAATCGCACCACACGCCGCGCAAAGGCGGCCATGTCCGCCTCGTGGGTGACCATGATCACCGTGATGCCCTGCTCGACGTTCAGCCGCGTCAGCAACTCCATGATCTCGCGTCCGCGCTGGCTGTCCAGGTTGCCGGTGGGCTCGTCGGCGAGCAGCACCTGCGGCCGGGTCACGATCGCGCGGGCGATCGCCACGCGCTGCTGCTGCCCGCCCGACAACTCGGCCGGCGTGTGGTGCTCCCAGCCGGCCAGCCCCACGGCGGCCAGCGTCTCGCGGGCCTGCGCGCGGCGTGCCGCGGCGCTCTCGCCGCGGTAGAGCAGCGGCAGTTCGACGTTTTCCTGCGCGCTGGTGCGCGCGAGCAGGTTGAAGCCCTGGAACACGAAGCCCAGGTACTTGCGCCGCAATCGCGCGCGCTGGTCACGGTCGAGGCGCTGCACCGGCAGGCCGTTGAACAGGTAGGCGCCGGTCGTGGGCACGTCCAGGCAGCCGAGCAGGTTCATCGCCGTCGACTTGCCCGAACCGCTCGGCCCCATGATGGCGACGAACTCGCCGGCCTCGATGTCCAGGTCGACGCCCTTGAGAGCCTGGAACGCGGCCTGCCCGCGGCCGTAGACCTTGGTGAGGCCGCGCAGGCGGATCAGGGGCTCGCTCACCGCGATGTCCCGCCGCGCTGGTCGACGATCACCGCCTCGCCCTCGGCCAGGTCCGGCCCCGACACCTCGGTGAGTTTGCCGTCGGTCGCACCCGCGGTCACGCGCACGGCCACCGGCGCGCCGTCGCGCAGCACCCAGAGCTGGCGACTCGCCCCTGGGGCACGTCCGTTGCCGGCAGGCTGGGCGGTGCGCCGCGATGCGCTCACCGGCGGGCGCGGCATGAGCTTCGACACCAGGGAACTCCCCTGCGCAACGCTGTTCGCCGGCACGGCGCCGCTCGGCGTGAAGCGCAGCGCGGTGTTCGGCACCAGCAGCGACGGCGAGCGCTCTGCGGTCTGGATCGTCGCGGTCGCCGTCATGCCCGGCCGCAGCGTGAGGTCAGGGTTGGCGACCTCCAGGCGCGTCGTGTACGTGACGACGTTGTCGGTCTTGGTCGACCCGTACGCCACCCGCGTCACGGTCGCCGGAAAGCGCCGGTTCAGGTAGGCGCCGACGGTGAAGCTCGCCTTCTGTCCCGGCAGCACGAGACCGACGTCGGTCTCGTCGACGTTGACCTCGAGGTTGAGTCGCCGCAGGTCCTCGGCCAGGGTGAACAGGGTCACCGCCTGCAGCGATGCGGCCACGGCATTGCCAGGGTCGACCGAGCGCGTCAGCACCACCCCGTCGATCGGCGAGCGGATGGAGGCCTTGGCGAGGTTCGTCTCGTCGGTCGACAACTGCGCACGGGCGCTGGCCACGCTGGCGCGGGCGCTCGCCTCGGCGGCCTGCGCGCGCTCGACGGCCGCCCGCGCGGTGTCGATCTCGGTCGGCGCCGGTACCTTGCCGCCAGACAGCTGGCGGACCTCCTCGAGCCGGGCGAGGCTCGCCTGCGCCTCCTGGCGCGTCGCCACGGCCTGCGCCACCCCGGCCTCGGCCGCCGCCAGCGCCGCGCGCGTGCGGGCGATCTGGTCGCGCAGCTTGGCCGTGTCGAGCTCGACCAGCACTTGCCCCGCGGTGACCCGGTCGTTGACGTCGACCAGCACGCGCGCCACCGTGCCCGACAGCTCGCTGCCGACGTTGACGGCGCGGGTGGGCTGCAGCGTGCCGTCGGCGTTCACGGTGAGGTTGAGCGTGCCACGCGCGACCGGCTCGGTCACGTAGCTCGGCACCATCGCCGCGCGTTGACCCGATTGCCACCACACCCACGCGCCAGCCGCCACGACCAGGGCGGCTGCGAGGGCCCACGTGGCGGGTCGGCGCCACCAGGGCCGCGCCGAGGGTTCGCCGAGCAGCCGGGCGATGTCGGCCGCGCTCGGGTCGGATGAAGGTGAAGCCGGTGACGAAGGCGTGTTCATGAACGAGGGCGGGAAGGTGCGGGGTCGAGGACCGCCGGGCCGGGCAGGGTGCCGTCGGCCGCGGGCTGATCCTGGGGCGATGGCTGCGGTGTCCACCCCCCGCCGAGGGCCTTGTAGAGGCGGACGTGGGCGGTCGCCAGGTCGGCCAGCCCGGCGGCCACCGCTTCCTGCGCGGCCAGCTGCGTGCGCTGGGTGTCGAGCACGGTCTGGAAATCGATCAGGCCGCTGGCGTAGCGCTGCCGCGCGAGCAGCGACGCGTTGCCAGCGGCATCCGCCGCATCGCGCAGCCGGGCCAGCCGCTCGCGCCCGCCTTGCAGCGCCACGAGCGCATCCTCGACGTCCTTCAGGGCCGTGAGCACGGTCGCGCGATGCGCCTCGCGCGCCTGGTCGAAGGCGGCCTGCTGCGCGTCGACCTGCGCGCCGCGGGCACCGCCGTCGAACACCGGCAACGACACGCTGGCCAGCAGCGAGCCAAGGGTGGGGCCGCTGCCGAGGCCGGACAGCGTGAGTGCGGCGAGCCCGAGGGATCCGCCGACGTCGACGCTCGGCCACCGCTGCGCGTCGGCCACCCGCACACGCTGGGCGGCAGCCCGCGCGCGGGCCTCGGCGGCGCGCACGTCGGGGCGCTGGCGGATCGTGTCGGCCGGAAAGGCGAGGGCCAGGTCACCGGGCGCTTCGGGCACCGCCGCGCCTGCGGGCACCGTGAACCCGACCGCCGGCCGACCGGTCAGCAGCGCGAGCTGGTGGCGCGACTGGGCGATCGCCGTCTGCAGCAATGGAACCTGGGCGCGGGTCTGCTCGACGGCGGCGCGCGCCTGCTCCGACTGCAGCGAGGTGGCGAGGCCCGCCTGCACGCGCCACTGCGTGATCTGCAGCGTCTCCTGCTGGGCGGCCAGGTTCGCCTGCGCGATGGCGAGGCGCTGCTCGCTGCCGCGCAGTGCGATGTAGGCCTGCGCGACCTCGGCGGCCACCGAGACCTGCACGTCGCCCAGGGTCGCGGCGCTGGCCGCGGCGTCCTGCACGGCGGCGTCGCGCGATGCCGCTTGCCCGCCGAGCAGGTCGGCCTCCCAACTCGCGTCGAAGCCGGCCCGAAACGTGTTGGTCGTGCCCGCGGCGGTCCGGTTGCGCTGGGCCGAGGCCGAGGCGCCGAGGCTGGGCCCGAGCCGCGCCTGCTGCACGTCGACCAGCGCACGCGACTGGCGCAAGGACGCCGTCGCGGCCGCGACGCTGGCATTGGCCGACAGTGCCTGATCGACGAGGGTGGTGAGCGCCGGGTCCCCGAAGCGCTGCCACCAGGTCGACAGCGACCCCGGCTCGCCCGAGGCAGCGCCGACCGACCAGGCGGGCGCGACCGCAATCCCGGCCGAACGGTCCACCGCCGGCACCGGGCCGGTCGCGCATCCGGCAACCAGGACGACGACGGCCAGTGCGGCCGGCGCCAGGGCGTGTGCAGGGCGAGCCAGCATGCGGTCGATGCTCGTGGTGCCGCGTTGCGCTCATGCTGACGGGACGCAAAGTTGTGTGAAGTGCGCCGAGCGTCGTCGCGCAGCGTCGAAGGGCGACGGCGTGCCCGCGGGGCGCTTGGGTGGGCAGAATCCGCGCATGACCCCTGCCGACCCGATCGACATTGCCCTTCAGTCCCAGGCCATGCACCAAGCGGCCCACCCGCACGCGGCCGGCGTGCGTGCCCGTGCCGCGGTGCTCGCCCTGCGCGAGCGCGACCGCGAGCTTGGCGCCTTCACCGCCGTGCTCGACCCCGACGGCGCCGCCGCCCAGGCCGAGGCGCTGTCGCGCCATGGCGGCCCGCTCGCTGGCGTGCTGGTCGGCGTGAAGGACATCTTCGACACGCGCGACCTGCCCACGGCCTACGGCAGCCCGATCTATCGTGCCGAGCCGGCGCGACAGGATGCGGCCATCGTCTCGGCCCTGCGTCGCTGCGGCGCGCTGGTGGTCGGCAAGACCACCACCACCGAGTTCGCCTACCTGCATCCCACGGCCACGCGCAACCCGCGGGCACCCGATCGCACGCCGGGTGGCTCGTCGGCCGGCTCGGCCGCGGCCGTGGCGGCCGGGCTGGTCCCGCTCGCGATCGGCACGCAGACCGGCGGCTCGGTGATCCGGCCTGCGTCGTACTGCGGCGTGGTGGGCTACAAGCCCACGTTCGGCTGGCTGCCGACGCCGGGGCTCAAGTGTTTCTCGTGGTCGCTCGACACGGTCGGCTTGTTCACGCGCACCGTGCGTGACATGGCGTGGGCGGCGCAGGCCTTGAGCGGGCGATCACTGGCAGGTGCCATCACGCCCCTCGATACGGCCGAGGCCCGCGGCGGCGTCGCCGTGGGTGTGCCGCTGGCCTACCCCTGGGGCGAGCCCTCGCCCGGCATGCAGCGGGCGGTGCAGCGCGCGGCCAGCGAGCTGCGGGCCCGCGGCTTCGACGTGCGCCCGGTCGAGTTGCCACCGATGGCCGCCGCGGCGTTCGACGCCCATGCCGACGTGCAGAACTTCGAGGCGGCCACGGCGCTGCACCACGAGTTCACTCACCATCGCGATGCGCTGTCGCCCGTCCTGCGTCATGACCTGGAGGCGGCCCTCACGGTCACGCCGGCCGCGTACGAGCGCGGCCAGCAGGTGGCGGCCGAAGCGCGGGTCTCGTTCGAGGCCTGGATGGCCCGGCACGGCCTGCACGCCCTCCTCACGCCCAGTGCTCCGGGCGAGGCGCCGCTGGGTCTGGGCAGCACGGGCACGTCGACCTTCAACCGGGTGTGGACGCTGCTGGGCTGGCCATGCGTGAGCGTGCCGGGGTGCATGGGGGAGGGTGGGGCACCGTTGGGCGTGCAGCTGATCGGACGCGACGGGACGGACGCGCGGACGCTGCAGCTCGCCGAGATCCTCGAGGGCGCGCTCGCGTGAGCGCGAGGGCCCGGCTCGGGGCTTCAGCCTTGCGGGCGCTCGTCGACACGTGCGGGTGGCAGGCACCTCCAACGGATCGCCCGCGCGTGAAGCTGGCAGCAGGAGCCGAGGCAGCGCGCATTGGGGTCATGGCGCGGTGCCGGTCCCGAAACCTTTCGGGCCCAGGCAGACTGGTCATCTGATGGATTTCTTGGTCTGGCCCGACAGGGCTCCCGCCCACGCATGCGCTGGCTGAACCGCCTGCCGAACTCCCGACGCAGCCCACCCGGCCTCGAGTGGGCGATCTGGAAGCGCCTGCCCGCCATCCTGCTGTGGGGCACGGTGCTGCCGACGGCGGTGGCGGCGGTCGCATGGTGGTGGGCGCCCGCCCGACCGCCAGGGGTCGAAGACCCGGCACTGCTGCTGTTCATCTACCAGCTCGTCGGCCTGGTGGTGCTGCACTGGACCTTCGTCCTCACGCTGGCGATCGGCTGCGCCGTGGTCATGGTGATGAAGGGCTCGGCCTTCGTGGCCGATGCCTACCCCTTGCCCGAACAGATCGA
>JALOSQ010000123.1 GCA_025458335.1 Ideonella sp. | reverse complement strand
GCCGGACACCGAGCGGGTCACCTGCCCGGGCGCTCATCAAACCAGGTCCTTCTGGTCGTGGGCATGCGCCTCGACATCCATCGGCAGCAACTGGATCGAGGCACGCAGGCCAGGCACCGCGCTCATCAGGGCCTGCTCGACCGACGTTCGCAGCGCCGCCGCACGCCGCAGCGACCAGTCCGCCGGCATGTGCATGTGCATGTCGACGTAGCGGCGCTGGCCCGCGCGCCGCGTGACCACGTGATCGAAGCGGATCGTGCCATGGCGGAATCCCTCCAGCGTGCGGTCGATCTGGTCCAACACCTCGGGCTCGACGGCCCGGTCCATCAGGCCGTCGGCGGACTGCCGCACCAGCGCATACCCCTCGCGCGCGATGTTGAGCGCCATGAGGATCGCAATCGCCGGATCCAGCCAAAGCGCACCGGTCAGGTGGACCGCCACGAGCCCGGCCACGACGCCCACCGAGGTCCAGACATCGGTAAACAGATGCCGGGCGTCGCCCTCCAGCGCCATGGAGCGCACCTCGCGCGCCTTGCGCAGCATCGCGAATGCGAGCCCCGCGTTGATCGCGGAACTCACGATCGACAGCAGGAGGCCCAATCCCAGGGCCTCGACCGGCTGCGGATCGGCCAGCCGGTGACCCGCCGCCCACAGGATCGCCAGGGCTGCCGCGAGAATCAGCACCCCCTCGAAGCCGCTCGAGAAGTACTCCGCCTTGTGGTGGCCCAGCGGATGGTCCTCGTCGGGCGGGGCCGCCGCCAGCGTGACCATCGTCAGCGCAAACACGGCACCCGCCAGGTTGACCAGCGACTCGAGCGCGTCGGACAGCAGGCCACCAAGCGCCGAACTTGAGGGCGATGGTGGCGACCGCGGCCGCAACCGACAGCTTCAGGTAGGTCCGGACTTCCAAGGGTCTGGCCGTGCATCAGGGCAGCGCATGCAGGCCGCGCGTGAGGACCGCAACGCCCGACCTCAGTCGAGCACGACCCGTGCGAACTTGCGCTTGCCCGCCTGCACCACGTAGGAGCCGGACGGAAGCTTCAGGCCCTTGTCGGAGACGGTGGCGCCGTCGACACGCACCCCGCCCTGCTCGACCAGGCGCATCGCCTCGCTGGTCGACGGGGCGAGCCCGGCCTGCTTCATGAGCGCGCCGATGCCCAGCGGCGCTCCGGTGAGCCGCACCTCGGGGATGTCGTCGGGCACGCCGCCGCGGGCCCTGAGCTCGAAGTCGGCGATCGCCGCCTCGGCCGCTGCGGCGCCGTGGAAGCGCGCCGTGATCTCGCGGGCCAGCGCGACCTTCGCGTCCTTCGGGTTGCGCCCGGCGAGCACCTCCGCGCGCAAGGCCGCGATCTCGGCCTCGGGCCGGAAGCTCAGCAGTTCGTACCAGCGCCACATCAGGTCATCGCTGATGCTCATGGCCTTGCCGAACATCGTGTTCGCCGGCTCGGTGATGCCGATGTAGTTGCCCTTGCTCTTGGACATCTTCTCGATGCCGTCGGTGCCCTCGAGCAGGGGCATGGTCAGCACGCACTGCGGATCCTGTCCGTACTCCTGCTGGAGGTGGCGCCCCATCAGCAGGTTGAACTTCTGGTCGGTGCCGCCGAGCTCCAGGTCGCTCTTGAGCGCCACCGAGTCGTACCCCTGCATGAGCGGGTACAGGAACTCGTGCACCGAGATCGGCGTGTTGCCTGCGAACCGCTTGGCGAAGTCGTCGCGCTCCATCATGCGCGCGACGGTGTAGCGTGCCGCCAGCTGGATCAGCCCGCGCGCGCCGAGCGGATCGCTCCACTCGCTGTTCCAGCGCACCTCGGCACGCGACACGTCGATGACCAGGCCGATCTGCTCGAAATAGGTCTTGGCGAAGGCCTCGATCTGCTCGCGGGTCAAAGGCGGGCGGGTGCTGTTGCGGCCCGACGGGTCGCCGATCATCGTCGTGAAGTCGCCGATCAGCGGGATCACGGTGTGGCCCAGGTCCTGCAGCTGGCGCATTTTGTTGAGGACCACGGTGTGACCGAGGTGCAGGTCGGGTGCAGTCGGGTCCATGCCGAACTTGACGCGCAGCGGCTGGCCGGTCGCGTGCGAGCGCGCCAGCTTGGCGACCCATTCGGGCTCGGGCAGCAGCTCCTGGCAGCCACGCCGCGTGACGGCCAGGGCGTGCTCGACCTCGGGGGTCACCGGAAAGCGGGTAGGGGTTTCCATCGGGCAGAGGGCGTCGGAGGAGGGTCGTCGGCTCGCGGATCCACCGCCCCTGGCCGCGAGAAACCGCGAGGCGGGCGCGTGGGATGGATCTCCCGCGGGCAACGGCCGATATACTGTGACGCGTTGCGCATCTGGCGGCGGGTGTCACCCCGCGGTCATCGTGCCGGATACCCATCGATCGTCGAAAGCGATTGTAGGTGCCGGCTTCCGGTCGACTGGCGAACGGCGCGGCAAGGTCCTTGTGCCGACGCCGCCCTCGTAGCCCTGACAACACGCCGCATGGTTTCGAAGTTGCTCCATCGCCTTCCGAATGCCATCGCCTCGTGGCGGCCGCGTCACCCGCGGGCGGTGGCCGCTGGCGTGGCCACTGCGCTCGGGGGGTTCGGCATCACCGCCTTCGGCATCGCGCCTTTGATGCCCGATGCGGCCGACCTGCCTCGGTACACGGTCACCGCCCAGCTGCCGCTGTCCGGCCTGCAAGCGCAGCCCGAACATGACTTTGCGCTGCACCGCAGCGAGCAGACCCGCGCCGGCGACACGGCCGACCTGCTGCTGCAGCGGCTCGGGGTACAGGATCCGGAGGCCAGCACGTTCCTGCGCCGGGATCCGGTGGCCCGCAAGATCATCGAAGGTCGCGCGGGCAAGCTCGTGCGCGCGGAGGTCACCCGTTCCGGTCGCCTGATCGGGTTGGTCGCCCGCTCGGCCATCGTCGGCGAGTCGCTGCCCACGCACTTCCAGCGGGTCGTGGTCGAGCGCGGGCCCGATGGGCGTTTCGGCACCCGCGTCGAGAAGGCCGCCCTCCAGTCGACGGTGCGATTCGGCAGCGGGGTGATCGAATCCTCCTTGTTTGCCGCCACCGACGAGTCACGGCTGCCCGATGCCGTCGCGGTCCAGATGGCCGAGATCTTCTCGGCCGATATCGACTTCCGGCGCGAGTTGCGCAAGGGCGATCGCTTCACCGTCGTCTACGAGGCCATGACAGCCGACGGCGAGCCCGTGCCCTGGAGCCAGGGCACCGGGCGTGTCCTTGCCACCCAGTTCGTCAACCGCGGCCAGACGCACACGGCAGTGTGGTTCCAGACGACCGACGGCCGCAGCGGCTACTTCGACCTCGAAGGCCAGAGCAAGCGGCGTTCGATGCTGGCCAGTCCGCTCGAGTTCTCGCGCGTCAGTTCCGGCTTCGGCATGCGCGTGCACCCGATCTTCCGCACGATGCGCCCGCACAACGGCGTCGACTACCCCGCCCCGACCGGGACCCCGGTGCGCACCGTGGGCGACGGCGTCGTCGATTTCGCCGGCTGGCAGAACGGCTTCGGCAACGTGATCGAGATCCGCCACAGCGGCGGCAAGTCGACCTTGTACGCCCACCTGAGCCGGATCGATGTGCGCAAGGGCGAGCGGGTGGAACAGGGGCGCACCATCGGCGCGGTCGGCTCGACCGGCTGGTCCACCGGGCCGCACCTGCACTTCGAGCTGAAGGTCGATGGCGTACATCGCGACCCGTTGCAGATGGCCAAGACCTCGGAGACCGTCCGCCTCGATGCGCAGGAGCTGCCCCGGTTCCAGGAGCGCGCCGGCGTGATCCGGAGCAAGCTCGACGTGGCCGCCAGCCTGGGCGAGCGCGCGGGCGAGGGCGGCTGAGCCCGTTGTGGCGCACTCGCGCCCTCGCGTGAGGCGGTGGCGCCGATGCCGGTAGCGGCCGACCTCTTCATCGGGCTCATGTCCGGCACCTCGCTCGACGGGGTCGACGGAGTTCTGGTCGACGGGCTGGCCAGCCCGCAGGCCCGCACGCTTCGGGTTCTGGCGAGTGCCCACCAGCCGTTCGGCCCCGACGTGAGGGCGGAGCTTCTGGCCCTGAACCAGGCCGGCCCCGATGAACTGCACCGCGCGGCACTGGCCACCAATCGCCTGGCGCGCCAGTACGCCGCGGTCTGCGACGACCTGCTCGCGAAAGCAGGCGTGGACCGGGAGCGCGTCCTGGCGATCGGCGCACACGGCCAGACCGTGCGGCACCGGCCGGGCGAGTTCGACGGCCTCGGCTACACCGTACAGCTCGACCCGGGCGCGGTCCTCGCCGACCTGGCCGGCATCGACGTGGTGTCCAACTTCCGTGTACGCGACGTCGCCGCCGGCGGCCAGGGCGCGCCGCTGGTGCCGGGCTTCCACGCCTGGTGGCTGGCCGGCCGCCCGACGACGGGCTGGCAGGTCGTGCTGAACGTCGGCGGGATTGCCAACGTCACGCTGGTCGGCCCGGCAGGCGAGGTGCTGGGTTTCGACTGCGGCCCCGGAAACGTCCTGCTCGACCTCTGGGCCGCGCGCCATCTGGGCCAACCGTTCGACGACGCCGGCGCCTGGGCCAGCCGGGGAGACGTCCAGGCCGAGGCATTGCGCCAACTCCTGGAGACCCCCTTTGTCCGGCAGTCGCCACCCAAGAGCACCGGTCGCGACCTGTTCGGCACGGCATGGCTCGAGGCGCAGCTCGCCAGCCCCGCGTGGTCACCCGGCGGCAGGCTGGTCGCGGCCGTGGACATCCAGGCGACGCTGGCGGAGTTCACCGCGGCCTGCGCCGAGCAGTCGCTGATGCACGTGCCGGACGGTCCCGGCACGGTCGAGTCGGTCTGGGTCTGCGGTGGCGGGGCCCGCAACGCCGACCTGATGCGGCGACTGGCGCGCCGGCTGGATCCCGTGCCTGTGCAAAGCACCGACGCCATCGGGCTCGACCCGCAGTGGGTCGAGGCCGCCGCGTTTGCCTGGCTGGCGGCGTGCCACCTGCACGACACGCCGGGCGCCATCCCAGCCGTTACCGGCGCCCGCAAGGCCTGCGTGCTCGGGACACGTCACCGCGCGTGAGGTCTAGTGCCGCGCGCGGACCGCAGGAAGCAGCGGGCCGCCCGAAGGCGGCCCATCATCGAGGGCCCGCCACCCTTGGGCGAGCCGTTGATCGCGGACTGGCCGCCCCGCGAGGTCAGACCGAGAAGCTCGATCCGCAACCGCAGGTCGTGGTGGCGTTCGGGTTCTTGATGACGAACTGGGCGCCCTGGAGGTCTTCCTTGTAGTCGATCTCGGCGCCGACCAAGTACTGCAGGCTCATCGCGTCGATGAGGAGCGTCACCCCGGACTTGACCATCTGGGTGTCGTCCTCGTTGACGATCTCGTCGAAGGTGAACCCGTACTGGAACCCGGAGCAGCCGCCGCCCTGCACGAACACGCGAAGCTTGAGCTCCGGATTGCCTTCCTCCTCGACGAGCTGGCGCACCTTGTCAGCGGCGCTGTCGGTGAAGACCAGGGGCGGCGGCGGCTCGGCGGCGGAGACTTCGGGCGAGGACAGGACGGCTGCGGACATTTCGGAACTCCTGGGACCCTGCAATGTTGTCAGGGGTTGCTGCTGTTGGCGGCCAGCTTGAGCGCAGGTCGATCCTCCTCGACCTGCAGCGGGCTCAACTCCCCGTCGATGACGGCGCCCGGGTGCATCTCGAGGGCTTCGTAACGCACGTTCCCGACCACCTTCGCCTTGGGCTGGAGCTCCAGGAGTGTGTCCGATTGGACCGGGCCGATCACCTGCCCGCTGATAATCACATGGTCGGCTTTGACCTTACCGGTAATACGGGCTTTCTCGCTGATGACGAGGATGCTGGGCTGGCTGCCGTCGCCGATCACGTCGCCGACGACCTCGCCGTCGATGCGCAGACCGTCGGTGAACCGCAATTCGCCACGAATGACGGTGCCTTCTCCGATGAGGCTGCGGATCGGGGGTTGTTTCTTCTTGCCGAACACGGACGAACCTCCTGGATCTGGACGCGCGAGTTCGGTCAGAGGCGCAGCGACTGGGTCGCGCGCACATTGCCCCTGGCGTCGACGATGCGAACCTCCACGGATTTGACCACCGCCGAAGGTGGGAAATCGAAGACCTCGTCGACCCTCACATACTGTTTCATCTTGAGGGACTGGCGCTCCGATACCGGCTCGTACGTCCAGGGCTTCCCGTCGGCGGTCCCCGACAGGCGCACCGTGAACCGCCCGGTGAACTCGGGCACCTGACGGCCCGGCTGCATCACAAGCAACTGCAGCCTGAGCTTGCCGGGGCCCACGGCATCGGCCTGCAGGCCGCTGATCGCCAGGTCGTCGCCGGACCCCACCGGCATGAGGCGCTCGAAGAAGCCCAGGTCGCCACGGAGGCTGAGGATCTCCGCCTCGGCCTGCTTGAGCTGCTGGGCGAGCCGCTGCTGCGCGGCGCTCTCGGCGCGCATGAGGCTCTCGGCCGTGCTGGCCACCGAGACTGCCTTGTCGCGCTCGACCCGCAGGGCCTCCACCTCGGTTCGCAGCTTGACGACCTCGTCCTTCAGTCCGGTGTCGACGCCTGCGATGACCTTGCCGAACTCGAACGCCCACAGCGCCACGGCCGCCGAGAAACCGAACATCAGCGCGATGGCCAACCACCTCACGGGCCACGGCAGGTGACTGCGCACGATCATGCGCGGTGCACTGACCGACAGCCGACGACGCAGGAGCTTGAGCCTCACTTCTCGTTACGCCTCGCCAGAAACAAAAGGCCGCCCATGGGCGGCCTCTCGTGTCGAGGGTCGACGCGCGGCCAGGCAGTCAGCGCTTGCTGAACTGCTTGCGGCGACGGGCGCCATGCAGACCCACCTTCTTGCGCTCGACCTCGCGCGCGTCGCGGGTCACGAACCCGGCGCGACTCAGGTCAGGCTTGAGAGCCGAGTCGAAATCGATCAGCGCGCGGGTGATGCCGTGGCGAACCGCCCCGGCCTGTCCCGACTCGCCGCCGCCGTGGACGTTGACCTTGATGTCGAACGTCGCGTCGTTGGCGGTCAGCAGCAGCGGCTGGCGCACGATCATGATCGACGTCTGCCGACCGAAATACTGGTCGACCGGCTTGCCGTTGACCATGATCTGTCCGGTGCCCTTGCGCAGAAACACCCGGGCCACCGAGGACTTGCGCCGGCCCGTTCCGTAGTTCCAGTTACCGATCATCAGCGGCCTCAGATCTCGAGCGTCTTGGGTTGCTGGGCCGTGTGCGGGTGCGCGGGACCCGCGTAGACCTTCAGCTTCTTGGCCATGGCATAGCCGAGCGGGCCCTTGGGCAGCATGCCCTTGACCGCCTTCTCGAGCGCCCGACCCGGGTGCTTGGCCTGCATGTCCTTGAACCGCGTGGCGTAGATGCCGCCCGGGTAGCCGGAGTGCCGGTAGTAGATCTTGTCGGTGGCCTTGTTGCCGGTCACCCGGAGCTTGTCGGCGTTGACGACGACGATGAAATCCCCGGTGTCGACGTGAGGCGTGTAGATGGCCTTGTGCTTGCCACGCAACCGGTGGGCGACTTCGCTGGCCACCCGTCCGAGAACCTTGTCGGTTGCGTCAAGCACGTACCACTCATGCCGCACTTCAGCCGGTTTGGCGCTGAAGGTCTTCATGATGATCGAGCTGTTTGCCGGTCCATCAGCACACCGCTGGACTCGCGCGACCCGCTTCGCTTGCGGCGGGCTGTCGCAATCCTCGGCACGCTGCCAGCCCCGAGGCCATCACATCGCATCTGATGGCGCCGGCGCCCCCTGGCGGGACCTGTTCACGCAGGGAACCGGGGAATATACCAGCGAAATGCCGGCACGCCCAGGCTGCGCTCGGCCGGGCCGCCCACACCGACGCCTGAGCGTCTCTATACTGATCCGGGTAAACCCTAGGAGGGTGCCATGCCCGACCACAACCCCGCTTCCGCCGACGACCTCCAGAGCGCGGATCCGAGTCCAGCCCCCGAGGCCAGTCGCCCGCCCGACTGGCTCGGCCAGGTGATGCAGCATGCCTCGCGCCTCGGCTGGGCCTGGGTGCCGGTGCGCTCGCTGTCGCCCCGGCAGCGCGAGCGCATCGCGGTGCACCTGCTGGCGCTCGACGAGCGCGACCGCTACCTGCGCTTCGGCGCGCTGGCCAGTGATGCCCAGATCCGCCGCTATGTCGACACGCTGGACTTCAGCCGAGACGAGGTGTTCGGGATCTTCAACCGCCGGCTGGTGTTGCTGGCGATGGCCCACCTCGCCTACGAGTCGCCGCCACCCGGTACGCCAGGCGGGCGCCCCACCAGCGCGGAGTTCGGCGTCTCGGTGCTGGCGGCCGCGCGACGGCGCGGCTATGGCGCACGCCTGTTCGACCACGCGATGCTGCACGCGCGCAACCGCGGCGTCCGGCACCTGCACGTGCACGCCCTGAGCGAGAACGCCGCCATGATCGCCATCGCCCGCCACGCCGGGGCCGAGGTCGAGCGCCTGGGCAGCGAGTCCGAGGCGGTCCTGACCCTGCCACCCGACACCGTGGCCTCGCGCATCGAGCAGGCGGTGGGCAGCCACGCGGCGCAGGTCGACTTCGAGCTCAAGCGCCAAGCCGCCATCCTCAGCGACGTGCTCGACAGCGTTTCCGAGATCCGCCAGCGCCATAGCGACGTGGGGCAGGTCGCCCGGGAGTGACCGGCCGGGTGGCCGCGTCCGGCCGCGGCACGAGGCGGAGCACCCACCCGACGCGCGGGGACGAGCCCGCCACCGCGGGCATTTGACCTACGTGGCACGAACGCAATCCGTTACATTGGATCGGCGCATCTGCCGAGGCCCCGGCGCGGATCCACATGAACCTGCTGTCGCCCATCCTGCCGTTCGTCGCCGCGTTTGCGCTGCTCGGGGCCGCCGCCGGCCTGTGGTGGTGGCGCGCGAGACAGTCGGGCAAGCCGGCACCGCTGCCTCGCGAGTGGGCGCTCACCGCCAGGCCGGTGTTCAGCACTGACGAGCGCCGGGTCTACCGTGCGCTGCGCGAGGCGCTGCCACACCATGTCGTGCTGTCCAAGCTTCCGCTCGTGCGGTTCTGCCAGCCGACCAACCCGGACGAGATCGGCTACTGGTATGAACTGCTCGGCACGATCCACGTGACGTTCGCCATCTGCAGCGCGAACGGCCGTGTGCTGGCCGCGATCGACCTGGACACCGAGCGGGGCACGTCGCGCCGCGTCCTTCAGATCAAGCAGGCCGTGCTGGGGACCTGCCGGGTTCGCTACCTGCGGTGCCCGGTCGATCACCTGCCGTCGGTCGCCGAGCTGCAGTTGCTCGTGCCACAGAGCGGTCCGCCGGTTCGCGCGCCGCAGCCGGCCCCCATCCCGACGCCGATGCCTGCGGCGGCCCGGGTTGCCCCGGCCACCACCGCCCCAGCGCGCCGGACCCGGCCCGCGCTGTGGGAGGACTCTGGCTTCTTCCACGACTCGTTCTTCGCGCCCGACAACCGCTCGGATGCGTTCCAGGCGTCCGATACAGGGCATCCGGCCGCCCGGCCCGGCGACCGTGCGGGTGCCGGTGCGACGGCGACGTGGTCCGGCAGCACCCTGGGCGCGGGCCGGGCCAAGCCCGGGACCGGCTTGCCCGGCGCTGCGCCCCGGTCCGCCAGCAGCCGCCCCCCGTTCGCCGACAGCACGCTGCCGA
>JALOSQ010000122.1 GCA_025458335.1 Ideonella sp. | reverse complement strand
CCGAATGCGTTCGTAGGCCTCGCGGTCGCCGCGCCGACGGTAGATCTCGAGCAGCTTCAGGTAAGGCAGCGGCGAGGCGCCCCCCGTGCTGCGCAAGTGCCCCATCAGGACGTCGATCGCTGCCTCGTCCTGTCCGAGCACGATGAAGAAATCGGCCTGCTGCTCGAGGTCGATCAGTTCCTCGACCGTCACCTCGCGACGGGGTTCCGCCGCCATGGCCGGCGCTGCCGCCTTGATCGTCTCGGCCGGCGGCCGCAGGTACGGCAGTGACGCCGTGCCGGCACCGCCGATGGCGGTGGCCGCGGCAGGCTGCGTGCTCATCGGCGATGCCGACAACGCGGCGGCACCGGAGAGTTCGGACGCGGGCGCTTCGCGACGGTCCTCCTCGGACACAGGGGCCGCCTGCGACGAGGCGCTCCACCAGCCCGACTCGCGACGCACCTGGCGCAGGCGCTGCACCGTCACGAGCAGGGCGATCCCCAGCAGGAGCACGGCTGCGGCCAGCGAGTAGACGAGCCAGTTCTGGTAGCGCTGCGCCTCCGCGGCAGCCAGGCGAGCCTGCAGGATCGCCACCGAGCGCTGGGTCGAAAGCGCCTCGTTGCGCAGGGCGGTCAGGCTCTGCTCGAGCGCCCTCAACGCCGCTTCATCAGCCTCCCGCCGCGCTGCCGCCTCCGCGGCGGCGGCCTCGGCGGTCTGGTCGACCGGCGGTGGCGGCGCGACCGCCGGTGTCGGCGGTTCGGCGGCCAGGGGAGCGGCCGGGTCAAGCTGGAGCCGAGGACCGCTCGGCGCCGGCCTGGCTTGCGTCACGCGGGGCGCCGGGGCAGGCCGGCCCTCTGGCGCCACCGGTGGCCGCTGAACGGTACGTTCGACACGACGTGCGGGCGCCACGGCGACCGGGGGCCGTGCCGGAGCCGGCGTGATGCCAGCCGGAACCCCGTCAGGCGCCGCCGCACGGTCCGAGCCCTGAACGGCGGCAGGGGGTGCCGCGGCTGACGTCGGCGCTGTGGCCTGAGGCGGCGCCGGGGCCGGGGCCGGGGCCGCACTTTGCGCGAGGTTGATGGCCGGCGGGTCGACGAAGGCCACGAAATTGCGCGACAGCACGGTCGGACAGCCGACCTTCAGCGTCACCGACACGACCGGCTCGTCGACCACCGGAAGGGTCGTCACCCGCACGCGACGCTCGCGGGCACCCGCCTCGCCGGCGAGGATCACGCGGACGGCCTGCGGCGGCAGCAGTCGCTCGCCGACCACGACGTCTGCGTCGACGCAGTCCGGTGTCACCACCTCGTCGGGCTCGAGCCGCAGCGTGGCGGAAAAATCGAGCGGCTGACCGAGCGTCGTGTTGTTCGTGACGCGCTCGACGCCGAGCGCCTGCGCTTCGAGACTCACGGAGCCGAGCGCGAGGATCATCGCGACGGCGGCTGGGGGTCGGCGCATGACGGGCTGGCGTGTAATCGTTCTAGAAGCTGCCTCGGGGACTCTAGCATGAGGCCTTGGCGTCAGCCCCCGGCGACGCAACGCAAACGCAGGGCAAGAACGCCCGATCTGTGCCCCATTTGCCACGCTGCGGCGCCGATCGGCGCCGAGCCCGCACGCCGACCCGGCCTTGCCGCGCGTCCGGGGTCAGTGCCGGTAGCCAGGATCGAGCCGGTCGAGCCGCCGCAGAAGCCCCGGCCAGGTCAGTGCCCCCGCACCGATGCCGCGGGTGGCCCCGGCGGCCTGCTCACGTGCGGTCGCGATGATGGACGGATCCACCGCCACCAAGTCCGCCCCGCCCGCCTGAGCCCTGACCTGGATGGCGCAGACGGTTTCGAACAGGTACATGGCCACGAACGCATCGGCGATCGTCGGGCCGACGGTGAGCAGGCCGTGGTTGCGCAGGAGCAGGAACGTGCGCGCGCCGAGGTCGGCGACCAGTCGGGGCTTCTCGTCGTCGCGCAGGGCGACGCCTTCGTAGTCGTGCACGCCCAGGCTCGCCAGCACGAAGATCGACTGCTGGGACAGCGGCAGCACACCCCCCCGCTGGGCCGAGACGGCCACGCCGTTCAGGGTGTGCGTGTGCAGCACGCACTGCGCGTCGGGTCGCGCCTCGTGGATCGCGCTGTGGATGGTGAAGCCCGCCGGGTTGACCGGGTACGGCGAATCGCCGAGCTTGCGGCCGTGCAGGTCGACCTTGACCAGGCTGGAAGCCGTGATCTCCTCGAAGAGCAATCCGTACGGGTTGATCAGGAACTCGTCGTGCCGCCCCGGGACACGGGCCGAGATGTGCGTGAAGACGAGGTCGTCCCAGCCGAACAGCGCCACCAGTCGGTAGGCCGCCGCGAGGTCCACGCGGGTGCGCCACTCGGCGCCATCCACGTCGGGGAGAGGCGAAGCAACGGGAGCGGCTTTCGTTTCGGACATCGGGAACTCCGGTAGGGGCGACGGCCGCACGATCCCCAAGAATGCGCCCGGGGGCAATCGGGGGCTTCGCCAGCACCACCGTGTCGCCTCAGGGACAAGCCATGAAGACCTCGGTCCTTACACTGCCCGAGCGGGCCCACATCGAAGGAGCACGATGGTTCTCGACACTGCCCGAGCCGCTTCGCACCGACATCCTGGCTCGGGCAACGGTGCGCCGGTTGCCCGACGGCACGCTGCTGACCAGCCGGGGCGACATGGCCGGCGAGTGGTGCGGCGTGGCGATGGGCGCCGTGCGCGTGGGCACGGTCTCGCTCTCGGGCAAGCAGGTCACGCTCACCTACGTGGAGCCTGGCAGCTGGTTCGGCGACATTGCTTTGTTCGACGGCCTGCCGCGCACGCATGACGCCACGACGCACGGTCCGACGACCCTGCTGGTCGTCCGCAAGGCGGACTTCCACGACCTGCTGTCTCGGCATGTCGAGTTGTACGACGCGCTGCTGCGCCTGAACTGCCGACGACTCCGGCTCATGTTCGACCTCGTGGAAGACCTGAACACACGCCCGCTGGCGGCACGGCTGGCCCGGCAGCTCCTGCTGCTCGCTCGACGCTATGGCGTCCAGGAGGGCGAGGTCCTGCGCATCGGTCTGCAGCTCGCCCAAGAGGACCTGGCGCAGTTGCTGGGGGCCTCGCGGCAGCGCGTGAACCAGGAGCTCAAGTCGTTCGAGCGGCAGGGCGCCCTGCGCATCGAGCCCGTGGGTGTTGCGGTCCTGTCGACCGCGCTGCTCGAGGCCGCCGCCGACCGCTGATCGCCGAGCACCCGACTGCACAGAAGCCACGACGATGGAACAGTATTCCGGCACCCGCCCCGTCAGCGAGCAGCACGCCTTCGATCTGGCAGCGCTCGAGCCGTACCTCGCTGCCCGCCTGCCGGGCTTTGCCGGGCCGATCCAGGTCGAGCAGTTCAAAGGCGGCCAGTCCAACCCCACCTATCGGCTGACGACGCCTGCCGCGCGTTACGTCATGCGCACCAAGCCCGGGCCCGCGTCGAAGCTGCTGCCCTCGGCCCATGCGATCGAACGGGAGTTCCGCGTGATGCAGGCCCTGCAAGGCACCGACGTCCCGGTGGCCCGCATGCACCTGCTGTGCGAGGACGAGTCAGTCATCGGCCGTGCCTTCTACCTGATGGAGCACGTCGACGGCCGCGTGCTGTGGGATCCTGCCTTGCCGGGCATGACGCCGGCGGAGCGGGGCGCGACGTACGACGAAATGAACCGTGTGATCGCTGCCCTGCACGCGGTCGATCCGTCCGCGATCGGGCTGGCCGACTACGGCAAGCCTGGCAACTACTTCGAGCGCCAGATCGGTCGCTGGACCAAGCAGTACCTGGCCTCGGCCACTCAGCCGATCGAGGCGATGGACCGCCTGATCGAGTGGCTGCCCGCGCACATCCCGCCGGCGGCTCGCGACGAGACGCAAGTCTCCATCGTCCACGGCGACTACCGGCTCGACAACCTGATCTTCCATCCGCTCGAGCCGCGCGTCCTGGCGGTGCTCGACTGGGAGCTGTCGACGCTCGGGCACCCGATGGCCGATTTCAGCTACCACTGCATGGGCTGGCACATCCCGCCGGGGTTCTTCCGGGGCATCGGGGGGGCCGACCTGGCGGCGCTGGGCATCCCCGACGAGGCGACCTACCTGCATCGTTACCTGGACCGGCGCCAGGCCCGCGCCAGGCCAGGGCAGACCGTTCCAAGCCCCGAGTCGCTTGCGCGGGACTGGCCCTTCTACCTCGCCTACAACCTGTTCCGCATCGCCGCGATCGTGCAGGGCATCGCCAAGCGCGCCCTCGAGGGCACGGCTTCGAGCGCCGCGGCACGCGAGACCGGTGCCAGCGCGCGACCCCTGGCGGAGCTGGGCTGGTCGTTTGCCCAGCGAGCCTGATGCAGCCACTCGCCCCGACGGCGACGAGTACCCCATTCCACCGCCCGCCGGCACCGAGCGACACCCGGCGGTCCTTCACCCGACTCCCTGCCGAGGCATTCCATGGACTTCAGCTACTCCCCCCGCACCCAGGAGCTCCAGCAGCGCGTGCGCCGCTTCATGGACGATCACGTGCTGCCGCGTGAGGCCGACTACTTCCGCGAGATCGAGGAGAACACCCGCGCCGGGCGACGCTGGACGCCGCTGCAGCTCATCGAAGGCCTGAAGAAGGAGGCACGCGCCCAAGGCCTGTGGAACCTGTTCCTGCCCGAGAGCGAGTACGGCGCCGGCCTGTCGAACCAGGAATACGCGCCGCTGGCCGAGATCATGGGGCGCGTGCCCTGGGCCAGCGAGTGCTTCAACTGCTCAGCACCCGATACCGGCAACATGGAGGTGCTGGTGCGGTACGGCACGCCCGAGCAGAAGAAGCGCTGGCTCGAGCCGCTGCTGGCCGGCGAGATCCGAAGCGCCTTCGCGATGACCGAGCCGGCGGTCGCGTCGTCGGACGCCACCAACATCGAGGCTCGCATCGAGCGCGACGGCGACCACTACGTGATCAACGCGCGCAAGTGGTGGACGTCGGGCGCGGGAGACCCGCGCTGCGCGATCTACATCTTCATGGGCAAGACCGACCCGGCGGCGCCCCGGCACTCGCAGCAGTCGATGATCCTGGTGCCGGCGGACACCCCGGGCGTCAAGGTGCTGCGGCCGCTGACCGTCTTCGGCTATGACGACGCACCGCACGGCCACATGGAAGTCGACTTCGTGAACGTGCGCGTCCCGGCGTCGAACATCCTGCTCGGCGAGGGACGCGGGTTCGAGATTGCCCAGGGCCGGCTCGGCCCGGGTCGCATCCACCATTGCCTGGCCGAGCGTGCGCTCGAACTGATGTGCCGGCGCGCGAGTGCGCGGGTGGCCTTCGGAAAGCCGGTCGCAGCGCAGACCGTCACGCAGGAGCGCATCGCCGAGGCGCGCTGCATGATCGACCAGGCACGACTGCTCACGCTCAAGGCCGCCTGGATGATGGATACCGCCGGCAACAAGAGCGCCAAGGCCGAGATCGCGATGATCAAGGTCGTCGCGCCGCAGATGGCCTGCAAGGTCATCGACTGGGCCATGCAGGTGCATGGCGGCGCCGGCATGAGCGAGGACACGCCGCTGGCCTACTTCTACACGCTGGCACGCACGCTGCGCTTCGCCGACGGCCCGGACGAGGTGCACCGCAACGCGATTGCCAAGATCGAACTCGGCCGGCACGCCTGAGCGCCATTGGCGCCACGGCCGCCGGCCTGGCGGCGCTGGGCTTCGGTCGGGTGACGCTCAGCCAGCCGGCGGCGGGGCGATCCGCGGGTCGGGGGCTTCGGTCTGCCAGGCCGTGGCACCCGGGTCGCCTCCGTCATCGTCGTGACGCAGGTTCGAGTGGCGGGCGAAGGTGTCGCGCGTGGCGCGGATCGCCTCCTGAGCCAACGACAGGCACAGCTCCAGTGCGCCCGGATCGGGGCGCGACAGCGCCGTGCGCAGGTACAGGCGTCCGCGCAGGGTCATCACCACGAGGGGATCGAATACGGCCGGATCGCGCACGGGTCCGCGGTCGAGAGCCCGGCCAACGGCGTCGGCCAGGCCGGCGGCCAGCCAGTCCCGCAGCGCAGCAGGGTCCGATCCACACACCCGTACGCGCGAACGCAGCCCGCGCCATGCCGCCAGGTCGGCGGCGGGATACATCGAGACCCAACGCCCCTCTTCCGCCATCGCGATGTCGGCCTCGGTTCGGTTCGCTTCGGTGAGGCGCTCGAAGGCCAGCCGTTCGAGCGCATCGGCCAGCGGCGTCGTCATGACGAGGAGGTGGAGCCCATCGGGGCCCGCGAGCTCGCACCGCAGGCGCAGCTCGGGATGGATCAGGTAATCGCGCTGGGGCGGGCCCCACTCGAGGCGCCAGTCGAGGCCCTCGGTGCGGCCTTCGATCACGAAGCCGCGATCGTCACGCTCGCGGCGGAAGGACAGGCCCCGCCCCTCGCACCATGACGGCACGATCCCCCAGTCGACTGGCGGGGGCGCGAGGCCCATCCAGCGCTTGACAGTGCGCAGCATCGCTTGCGGTTAGAGTGGCTCGCGAGCGGCAGCCCACACCCGAAAAAGGAGACCCAATGACGATCGAAGTGTATTCATGGGCCACCCCCAACGGCCACAAGGTGCACATCATGCTCGAGGAATGTGCCCTGCCCTACCGGGTGGTGCCGATCGACATCGGCGCCGGCGACCAGTTCAAGCCGGATTTCCTGGCGATCAGCCCGAACAACAAGATCCCGGCCATCGTGGATCCCGATGGGCCTGATGGCCAGCCGATCTCCCTGTTCGAGTCCGGCGCGATCCTGCTGTACCTCGCCGGCAAGACCGGACGCTTCCTTCCGGCGGACGTTCGGGGCAAGTACGAGGTCCTGCAGTGGCTGATGTTCCAGATGGGCGGCGTCGGCCCCATGCTGGGGCAGGCGCACCACTTCCGGATCTACGCCCCGCAGAAGATCGACTACGCCATCGACCGCTACACCAACGAGGCGAAGCGCCTGTATGGCGTGATGGACCGTCGGATCGCCAAGTCGCGTTACCTCGGCGGGGCGACGTACTCCATCGCCGACATCGCGGTCTTTCCCTGGCTGCGCAGTTGGAAGAACCAGGGCATCGACTGGAACGACTACCCGCACCTCAAGGGCTGGTTCGACGAGATCGCCGCCCGGCCTGCTGTCCAGCGTGGTGTCGAGGTGCTCGCCGCGCAGCGAAAGCCGCTCGTGGACGACAAGGCACGCGAGCAACTCTTCGGCTCCGCCCAGTACCAGAAGCGGTGACCCTGGTGGCCTGAGCCGGCCCCGCCGGGGCGCCGGGAGGCGCGCGGGCCGGCAACGTTTCCTTACCGTTCATCGGGGTCGCGCATGACCAGGGACTTGCTTTTCAGTCGTACATGGGAAATCATCCCATTACTGAGTGAGGCACTGTCGCCGGCTCCCGAATCGCCCCGGAAGGGCGAATGAACGTCGGAGATTTCCCATGTCCCTGGCCTGGCTTTCCCGCGCTGCGGCCCTGATGGCCGCAGCCCTCGTCACCGCCTGTGGCGGCGGTGGCTCGCCCGGCGGCGACGCCGCCACGGCGGTATCCGTCGGCACCGTGACCGGCTTCGGCTCGGTGATCGTCGACGGCGTCCGATACGACGACCAAGCGGCGACGCTGTCCCTCGATACAGAGCCAGGCGCACCAGACGACCGGCCCGGCGCCATCCAACTGAAGCTCGGCCAGCGCGTGGTCATGCTCACCACTGGTGACGACCGCGGCGCCCGTGCCCTGCGCGTGAATGTCTCGGCCGAGGTGGTGGGCCGCGTGTCGTCGACCAGCCCCGACCTGGTCGTCGCCGGCCAGGTCGTCACGGTCAATGCCGACGCGGCGGCCGGACCAGTCACCGTGTTCGACGGGTTCAGCGGGCTGGCCGATATCGCCATCGGCGACCGTGCCGAGGTGCATGGGGTACCCCGGGTGGTGTCCGGCCGGCTCGTGATCCAGGCGACGCGCATCGAGCGCAAGCCCTCGGCCGAGGCCTGGGTCCGCGTCGCCGGTGCCGTCTCCGATCTCGCGGCCGATGCCTCGTCCTTCCGGATCGGCGGGCTGACCGTGCAGGTCGACCGCGGCACCCGGGTCGTGCCCCGTGGCGCCGCCCTCGCGAACGGCCAGCGGGTCGTCGTGTGGAGCACCGGGGCCCAGACGGGCAACACGATCGATGCGTCGTGGATCCGGATCAGGCGCGGCGAACAGCAGGGCGCCGACGAGTTCCGCCTCGCGGGACCGGTCAGCGACTGTGCCCCGCCCTGCGCCGGCGGGTTCTCGGTCGGCGGTGTCAGCGTGGACGCAAGCCGTGCGGAGTTCCGCAACGGCACTGCGGCCGACCTCGCGAACGGTCGCTGGGTTCTCGTTCGCGGGTCCCAGAGCGCCGACGGTTCCTCCGTCGCCGCAACGCGCGTCATCCTCGGCCGGACCCCTGGCGACGCCGAGGTCACGCTGCGCGGCGCCGTGACCGACTACGTGGACGCCCAGAACTTCCGGGTGCGTGGCGTTCCCGTCACCACGACCGGCGGCACGGTGTTCGCGTCGAACTGCCCCAATCCGCTGGCTGACGGCACGCTCGTCGAGGTCCAGGGCCGCGTCGAGGGCATCCACGTCGTCGCCGACGACATCGCGTGCCGCTCCGCCAGCGACGGGACGGTGGTGCAGGCCAAGGGCCTCGTGACGGGCTGGAACCCATCCGCCGGCACGTTCCGCCTGCCCGGGAGCCTGTTCACCGGCCTGCTGCTGCAAGTGGGTCCGCAGACCGTCTATGAGGACGGCAGCGCAGGCGACCTGCGCAACGGGTCCTTCGTCGAGATCGACGGTGTCGTGACCGGGACGACCGTCGCGGTCACCCGGGTCGAGTTCGAGCCGCTGCGCGACGGCCTGCCTGCCGGACTGATCGTCCACGAGACCGAGGGCATCGCCTCGTCGATCGCGGGCCCTGCGGGTGCGATCACCTCGATCACCGTCAACGGGATGACCTTCGGCGTCGACGGGCTCACCGCCTTCGCGCCCGGCATCGCTTCGGTGGTCGAGGGCGCGCAGGTCAAGGTCCTGTTCCGCAAGGAAGGCGGCACGAACATCGCCGTTGCCTTGATCGCCAAGGACTGAGCGTCAAGAACGGGTCCGAGGGCGGGCGCGGGCCAGACCGCCACCCGGACAGCGCGCGGAACCGGCACACTCGGCCGGTTCCGCGTTGCCATTTCCACCAGGCCCACCATGTCCGACCCACCTTCGATCGAGATCCGCCACCACACGGGGCACGACCGCATCGAGGCCTGGCTCGACGGCCGCAACGCCGGGGAACTGACGTACCGGATGCAAGCCGGCGTCATGGTGGTCCTGCACACCGGCGTCGACCCGGCGCTGCAGGGCCAGGGCATCGCGGCGGCCCTGGTACGTTCCGCGCTGGAGCACGCACGGGCTCACGAGTTCAAGGTCCGGCCGCTGTGCAGCTACGTGGCGGCCTATGTGCGACGGCATCCCGAGGAGCGCGAGCTCCTGGGTTGACGGGTTCAGGCCGCGCCGTTCTCCCGCTCCTGGAGCAGGCGCCACATGACCTTGCCCGAGCCCGACTTGGGCAACGCGTCGACGAACTCGACCAGACGGGGCGCCTTGTACGCCGCCATCTGATCGCGCGCCCAGTCGACGATGTCCTGCTCCCGGGTGCGGCCGACCGCGTCGTGCCGCAGCACGACGACGGCCTTGACCGTTTCGCCGCGATACGCGTCACGCGCCGCGATCACGCAGGCCTCCTGCACGGCCGGATGGCGGTACAGCATCGCCTCGACCTCGGCGGGCCAGACTTTGAAGCCGCTGGCGTTGATCATGCGCTTGAGTCGGTCGGTGATGAAGAAGTAGCCCTCCTCGTCGCGCCGGCCGAGATCGCCGGTCCTGAAGAAGCGCTTGCCCGATGCATCGCCCGGAAGCGTGACGAACGCCCGTGCCGTGGCCTCGGGGTGGCGCCAGTAGCCCTGGAACACCATCGGACCATGGGTCACGATCTCGCCGACCTCGCCGTGCGGGAGTTCCTCGAGCGTCGTCGGGTCGACCACCCGCGAATCCACGCCGAAGATCGGGATGCCCAGGCATTGCAGCTTCGCCCGCTCGGGCGGATTGCTATGGCTCGGCGCCGTGGTTTCGGTCAGGCCGTAGCCCTCTGCGAACACCAGCCCGAAGTCGCGTTGCAGCCGCTCGGCCACGGCCTGGGGCATCGCCGCCCCGCCGCCGCTGAGGAATCGCAGGCTCGACAGGTCGAAGCGCGCCACGTTCGGGCTGCCCAGAAGGTCGATGACCATGGTCGGGATGCAGGTCCAGTGGGTGACCCGGTGCCTGGCGATCAGGGCCGCGGCGAGTTCGCGGTCCCAGCGCGGCATCAGCACGACCGTCGCGCCCGTGTAGACCGGCGAATGGATGGCGTACAGGTGCCCGGTGATGTGGAACATCGGCACCACGCCGAGCGTGACCGCCTCCGCGCTGGCGTGCAGCCACGCCGTGCCGACCGAGTTGTGCATCACGTTGCGATGCGTCAGCAGGCAGCCCTTGGGCAGCCCGGTCGTGCCGGAGGTGTACGGCAGGATCGCGAGGTCGTCTGCGCCGGCGCGATGAGGCGCCGGTCTGGGGGCTGCAGCGAGCGCATCGGGCCAGCGGTGCCACCGCATCGAAGGGCTGGCGGGCGCGTCGGGCGCCGGCGCATACAGCCACTCGACCATGGCCGGCGGAAGCGGCAGGTCGCGTGGCAGGTCGGCCCGCGGCGGCAGCGCGTCGGCGTAGGCGGTGACCAGCAGGTGGGCAGCCCGGTCGGGCTCGGGCAGCGCGGCATTGGCCGCCTCGACGACGGGCGCCAGTTCGGCGGTGCAGATCACCACGCGCAACTGCGGGTCGGTGATGTAGTGCTTGAACTCCTCGGCCTTGTTCATCGGGTTGACCGGCACCACCACGGCGTCGGCGCGCAGGATCCCGTAGACCGCCGCGGCATATTGCGGACAGTTCTGCATGTAGACCGCCACGCGGTCGCCGGCGCCCACGCCGACCGACTGCAGCCAACCCGCCACGGCCTCCGCCTGGGCCTTGAGGCTCGCGAAGTCGACGGAGCGACCAAGGAACTGGTACGCGGCCTTGCGCGGGAATCGGGCCGCGCTGACCTCCAGGTTGAACCACAGCGAGGTCTCGGGCACGGCGAGCTCGCGCGGCAGCCGGCGCGGCCACACGCCGTCCGGCGCTGCACCGACCGCGGTAGCGCCGGCGTGTGTCGGGGAAGGGTTCATGAGCATGGCCGCCGACATGGGCGCCTCGGAACGTGGACTGCCGGGGTATATCGCACGCGCCGCGGGCACCCAAGGGCATCAACCCGGGCCCCGCGGCTGCCGACAACCGTGACATCGTGCCGACCGGGCGCCTGCGCGCACGCGGCCCCGCCCGCGACGGCCCGCAACTTGCACGCATCGACGCCCATGCTCGCCCTCGGCTCGACTGACCGACCCTCCTCGACCGTGCAGGCCGTGGCCCCCGCCGTGCTCGACCTGGAGGCCTCGGGCTTTGGCAGGGCCAGCTACCCGATCGAGGTCGGGTTTGCACTGCCCGACGGCGTTCTGGGCTGCACCCTCATCCGACCCGAGCCCTCGTGGATCCACTGGGATCCGGCCGCCGAGCACCTGCACGGCATCCGGCGGGCCACGGCCTTGCGTGCGGGCCGTCCCACCGCGGAGGTGGCGCGCTGGCTGAACGGGCACCTGGCCGGACTGGTCGTCTATTGCGACGGCTGGGCCCATGACTACCCCTGGCTGGGCATGCTGTTCGACGCCGCGGGCCAGCGGCCCGCGTTCCGGCTGGAGCACCTGCATCGGCTGTTGGATGACGCCCGGCTGTCCCGATGGGACGACACCGTCGAGGCGGTGCGCCGCGATCTGGGTGGCGCCCGCCACCGTGCCAGCACCGACGCTCGCGTGCTGCAGGTGGCCTTGCAAAGGCTCGGCGCCTAGTCGCGCCGGCACCGGGCCGGCAGCGGGTCGAGCCTGGGCGCGCAGGCGATGGGAGCGGGGCCACGGGACCGGCGCGACAATGGAGGGTTCCCAGGAGCCCGGTCCCATGCCCACCCACATCCTCCAGCAGCTTCCCGCCGGCCAGAAGGTCGGCATCGCGTTCTCCGGCGGCCTCGACACCAGCGCCGCCGTGCATTGGATGCGCGCCAAGGGCGCGGTCCCGTGCGCCTACACCGCCAACCTCGGCCAGCCCGACGAGAGCGATTACGAGGACATCCCGCGTCGGGCGAAGGCTTACGGCGCCGAGATCGCGCGACTGGTCGACTGCCGCGCGCAACTCGTGGCCGAAGGGATCGCCGCCATCCAGAGCGC
>JALOSQ010000121.1 GCA_025458335.1 Ideonella sp. | reverse complement strand
ATCCTGCGGCGCACGCTGCTGCCGTGCCTGCTGTACCTGGCGCTGGGCGGGGCGGTCGTCGCGGGGTTGACTTCGCTGGGGTGGTGAGCGCCGGTTCCGCTCGCGGGATCGGCCTGGCCCCTGGTCGTGCGCCCATCGCAGCGGCTCGGGCCGCAACGGGCCCGGGGCCGCATCGCGTGACCTTGGAAAGTCGCCCGTAAGTCGACCCGGCCGAGGATGTGTCTCATGGCACCACGACGGGCATGCACTGGCTCGCAGCGCCCGGTGCCTACGCCACGGAGGGCGTCCAGGCTCGCCCCATCCGTCCGGCACCCATCCGTACGAAACGAAGGAAATCAACATGCACGCCAAATTCATCCCTCAGGGTCTTTTCGGGCTGCTGGTCGCGACGTCGCTGACCGCAGCGCACGCTGACGAGAGGCCGTGGTACCTCACCCTCGACGTCGGCTTCAGCCGCGCCAGCGACCCGGCGTTTGCCGGCGGGAGCCTGACAACTCGACAGGGCGTCGCCTATGGAGGAGCCGTCGGTCGCCACCTCGGGCCCAACTGGCGTGTCGAGGCGGCCGTCGCGTACCGCAACAACCCCGTCCGGCGGGTGGGCAGCCCGGGCTTCGACCCGCAGCCCACGGACGCGGATTGGGCCTCACTCTTCTTGACTGTGAACGCCCTGTACGACTTCGACGGCTTCCAGCTCGGCAAGGCCAAGGTCCGGCCCTACGTGGGGCTGGGTGTCGGGCGGGCCCAGGAAGTCGACACCGACCTCAGGGTCGGCGGGGTGGAGCGCGAGTACTCCGGCTCTGGCAGCGCACGACAGCTCATGTTCGGCCTGCGCTGGGACTATGGCAGTCCGTGGCTCGCCGACGTCGGCGTCACCGTGGCTGACGCCGGGACCGTCCGCCTCGAGGCCGCCGGGCGTTCGGAGAGCTTCGATGCGAAGTACCGGGCCACGACCGTGATGGCGCGGTTGGGCTATCGCTTCTGACCGGGTCTTGCCAAACACCGGTGCTGGCAGACGACGCCGATGACGGCTAGAACCATACCCGCCGCAGCGTCGGTGCGTCCCTGCTGATCGCCAGGGGTGGCCATCGCGGTGCCAGCGACGAGTCGATGCGGGCCTCCGTCTTGGCCGGCGAGAGCAGCCGGAGCTCCAAAGCCGGGCTTCTCGTCCGCTACCGGGCGAGCCCGGGTCCGTTCGTCTTGGCGAATGTCAGCGACGAGCGCCATGCCAACGAGCTCCGCAACAGCCCGTTGCTCAACGCCAGCGGAAACACGCAGCCGATACTTGGTGATCAGTGCGTCCTGAACCGAGTTGCAAGAGCCTCGCGATGACCGGTCCGTTCGCAGACAAGCGCTGCTCGGCATGAACCGCATTCTTCTGGTCGAGGACCAGGCACCCATGCGCGAACTGGTCGTGCTTGAACTGCAACGCGTGGGTATCGCCGCGGACGCCGTGGCCCGGGTCAGCGAGGCCGAGGCCTGCCTGGCCCAGGTGCGGTATGCCGCGCTGGTGCTCGACCGCGGCCTGCCCGAGGGTGACGCGCTGCCCTGGCTGCAGCGCCTGCGCGCGCGCCAGGTGCTGGTGCCCTGCCTTCTGCTCACGGCACGTGACGCCCTCCACGATCGCGTCGATGGTCTGGAAGCGGGCGCCGATGATTACCTGGCCAAGCCATTCGAGCGCGATGAACTGATCGCCCGTGTGCGGGCCTTGCTGCGCCGGCAGGGCTCATGGGTCGTCAGCGCACCGCAGTGGGCCGGGCTGGTGGTCGACCCCATCGGTGCGCGCCTGAGTCATGGGCGCTCGAGCGTCAACCTCGCGCCCAGCGAGTTGCAGTTGATGCTGGCGCTGCTGCGCGCCGAAGGCCAGGTCGTGCGCCGCGGTGCACTGGAGGCTGCAGCCTGGGGTCTCACCGAGCCCGTGACGCCGAACGCGCTGGACGTCGCCCTTCACCGACTGCGCAGGAAGCTCGAGTGGCTGGGCAGTCCGGTGCGCCTGTTGAATACCAAGGGAGTCGGCTACTCCCTGGAGCCCTCGGTGGATGCCGATGGGGAACAGGGTGTCTGAGGCGAACGACTCGTCGATTGCCGGGAAGGCCATCGTGCCGGCCCGCACGATGAGCCTGGCCTCGCGCCTGGCGCTGGGCTTTGCGCTGGCGTTCGCCTCCACTGCGCTGCTGATGGTGGGCGTGCAGGCGCTGCTCGCGGAGCGTTTCGGCCACCTCGTGACGCGCATGAGCATGGAGGGGCAGACAGAAGACATCTTCGAAGGCTTTGTGCTGAACGCCGAGCAGAACGTGGTGGGTGTGGCGCTCGAACCCGATGACGCGCTGGGCTTCGACGACTTCTTCGCGAACCTCAAGTACCGCGTGCTCGACGGGGCCGGGAATGTCGTGGCCAGCAGTGAAGCAGACCGCCGCTCGCTGCTGGCGGGCCGTGACGTCCGCGAGCAACCGGGCTTCTTTGGCGTGGTGCCATTCGACGGGCGCAACTTCTTCGTCGGCGCCTGGCAGCGCGAGGTGCACGGTCGGCCGTACGTGCTGCAACTCGCGCGCAGCGACCGCTTCGAGTTGCTTGCCCGCGAGGCCGTCACCCCGGCCATCACCGACACAGTGGTGCTTCTGGGCACGCTGTCGGCCTTGATCTTCGCGCTGGCCGGGGCGTTGGCGGTGCGGTCGGTGTTGCGACCCATCCGTGCTGCCGAGGAAGCGGCGCGTCACGTTGGCGGGCGCAACCTCGCCGCGCGCTTGCCAGAGGGCTCGATGCCAGCCGAGATCCGGCCCCTGGTCCAGGCCTTCAACGGGGTGCTGCAGCGGCTGGAGCAGTCGTTCCAGGAGCAGGAGCGCTTCATCGCCAACGCGGCCCATGAAATGAAGACGCCGCTGGCACTGGCCCGCGCCCGCATCGAGGTGGGGCTCGACAGCGACGAGGCGCGGGCCGGGCTGCTGCAGGACCTGGACACCATGGGGCGCCAGGTGCAGCAGCTGCTGCACCTGGCACAGGTGGCCGATGCTCAAGCCATGCGAAGAAGTCCCGTGTGTCCGCTGGAGGTGGCGCGGAGGGTTCTCGATCACCTGGCTTTCAAGGCAAACCGTTCCGACGTCACCCTGCATCTGGAGGAGCCCGAGGACCCGGTTCGGATCGAGGCCGACGAGGGTGCCCTGTTCGTGCTGCTGAGGAACCTGGTCGAGAACGCGGTCGACTTCTCGCCAGCGGGATCGGTCGTCAAGGTCAGGCTGGGCGCCGCAGGGTTGAGCGTCGACGACGATGGGCCCGGCGTGCCGGGGGAGCACAGGGCGCGGGTGTTCGAGCGCTTCTGGCGTGCACCTGGCCAGACGCGAGCGGGCTCGGGCCTCGGCCTGGCGCTGGTGCACGAGATCGCCGTCGCACATGGCTGGACGGTGAACTGCGGCGCAGCCGCTGGCGGGGGTGCATCGTTCACCGTGCACTGGCAGCCCTGAGCCGCCAGGACGGGCTCCATCGCCACGCGCAAGCCCCGGCGACGGGTTTGGCGGGGCTCAGATCGCCAGCGGATCCACGTCCACCGCCCATCGCAGCACCCCCCGGTGCGCCGCCCGCAGCGTGTGCAGCTCTGGCATCCAGGCCGCCAGGAAGCGGCCGAGCGCCGCGCGCGACGGCGACTCCACCAGCAGCTGCGCGCGCTCGACGTCGGCAACGCGCGCGACCGGCGTGGGCACCGGCTGCGAGCAGGTGATGGCGCCTTCGGGGTCGAGCGCGCGGGCGGCCTCGGCGGCCGCGGCCAGGTAGCCGAGCGCGGCCTCGGGCGTGCGCGCGTCGGCGCGCAGCAGCGCCAGATGATGGAAGGGCGGCAGGCCCACCGCGGCGCGCTCGGCGAGCTGCTGCGCGGCGAAGGCCTCGAAGTCGTGACGCACCAGCGCGGCGAACAAGGGATGCTGCGGGTTGGCCGTCTGCACCCACATCTCGGAGCGCGCCGACTGCGCCGCGTCGCGTCCGGCGCGGCCGGCAGCCTGCATCAGCAGCGAGAACAGCCGCTCGGCGGCGCGGAAGTCGCTGCTGAACAGCGCGCCGTCGGCGTTCAGCGCGGCCACCAGCGTCACGCGGCGGAAGTCGTGGCCCTTGGCCAGCATCTGCGTGCCGACCAGCACGTCCACCTCGCCAGCGTGCACGGCAGCGAGCCGCGCCTCGAGCGCGCCACGGTGGCGCGCCACGTCGGCGTCGAGCCGCGCGATGCGCGCCGGTCCGCCGCCCGGGCCGCGCAGAACGCCGGCGAGCTGTTCCTCGAGTCGTTCGGTGCCCTGGCCCACCGGCGTGATGTCGAGGTTGCCGCAGGCCGGACAGGCGCGTGGCACGCGGTCGGTGGCGCCGCAGTGGTGGCAGCGCAGCGTGCGGTCGGCCTTGTGGAAGACGCGCCAGGCGCTGCAGTGCGCACAGTCGCTCTTCCAGCCGCACTCGCCGCAGTGCAGCACCGGCGCGTAGCCGCGGCGGTTCAGCAGCAGCAGCGCCTGCTCGCCCGCATCGAGCCGTTGCTGCAGCGCCTCGCGCAGTGCCGGGGCCAGGCCGCCGTGCTGGCGCAGGGTCGCCGCCGGGATCGGGCGCAGGTCGACCACGCGCACCCGCGGCAGGCCGCCATCGCCGATGCGGCCGGGCAGCGACAGGCGCCGGTAGCGGCCCTGTTCGGCGTTGTGCCAGGTCTCGAGCGAGGGCGTGGCCGATCCCAGCACCACCGGCACGCCCTCCAGCCGGCCGCGATAGACCGCCAGGTCGCGCGCCGAGTAGCGCGCGCCCTCCTGCTGCTTGTACGAGGCGTCGTGTTCCTCATCGACCACGATCAGGCCGAGCCGCGGCAACGAGGCGAACACCGCCAGCCGCGTGCCCAGCACCAGGTCGGCGCGGCCCTCGTGGGCATCGAGCCAGGCGCCCAGGCGCTGGGCCGGCGTGAGGCCGCTGTGCAGCGTGACCAGACGGTGGCCGCCGAAGCGCGCGGCCAGCCGCGACTCGAGCTGCGGGGTCAGGTTGATCTCGGGCACCAGCAGCAGCACCTGCCGGCCGGCGGCGAGCTGGGCCGCGGCCGCGTGCAGGTAGACCTCGGTCTTGCCGCTGCCGGTGACGCCATGCAGCAACCAGCAGGCCGCGCCCGTGGCGTGGACCAGCGCGTCGACCGCGGCGCGTTGGCCGGGCTCCAGCGCCGGGGCGGCGTCGGTCGCAGCGACGGTCGCGGGGTCGTCCGCCGGCGCGCGCGGCGCGGCGCGCCGCCGGCGGCGACGGTCGAGCTGTGCCGCGGTGAGGGTACGCAGCTCGGGCGGCAGCACGGCCAGGGCGACCTCCCCAGGTGCACGCTGGTAGTAGCCGGCGGCGAAGCTCACCAGGTGTCGCCACGCCGCGCCCAGCGGCGTCCCAAGGTCGAGGATCTCCGTGACCGGACGCAGCGCGTCGTCGGGCGGGCCGGCCTGCGCTTCGGCCCCGGCAGGCGGATCCCAGGCCACCCCCGTCACGGTGCGCGGCCCCAGGGGAACGCGAACCAGGGTGCCCGGCGTCAACGCGGCGTCGGCGCAATAGGTCAGCGTGGCGCCCAAGCCACTGTGCAGTGGCGGGTCGACGACCACCGGCACGCGGGCCGTCATGGGTGCAGGCTCCCCCAAAAGGGGTAGGGGGGCGGGGCAGCCAACTTCGACATCGCCTCAACGAACGCCGCTAAGTTCCTGATTCGAAAGCCCTTTGGAGCCTGTCCACGCAGCTTGTGGAAAACTTTGTGCGCAACCGGCGCGCAGCGACGCTAAATGCTTGATGCGACTAGGGCTTACCGAGGCTGCCGCAAAGCCGGGCAGTCGGAGCACCTGAGCTAAATCAACAACTTAGCAGCGCTGCAGGCGCTGTCGCGTATCGGCCTTCACGCAGGCGTGCATTCCGACTGGAGGTCAAGGAATTGGGGATAAGTCAAGCCCGCCGTGCACCGTCCTCGGGAAAACACCACGAACCGGAGACCCGGCGGCTGAACGCCGCTCCTGCCCCGGCGTGGCCCTGCCGACCTCAGCCTGCGGCGCGCGCGAGCCGGGCGCGAGAGTGAGCGTGCACCGTCTCCACCAGCGTCGCCACATGGTCGGGCGGTGTGTGCTGGCTGATGCCGTGACCGAGGTTGAACACATGGCCACCCCAGCGCCCGTCGGGCCGCCGCGGGTCGCCGAAGCTGTCGAGCACGGCGCGCACCTGGGCCGCCACCGCCTCGGGCGGCGCGAACAGCACCGCGGGGTCCAGGTTGCCCTGCAAGGCCACCCGGTCGTCCACCCGCCGCCGCGCGGCGCCGAGATTGACGGTCCAGTCCAGCCCGACCACGTCGGCGCCGATCGCCGCGATCTCCTCCAGCCACCCGCCGCCGCCCTTGGTGAAGACGATGTGGGGGATCCGCACGCCGGCGTGCTCGCGCTTGAGCTGCTGCACGACCCGCTGCGTGTAGGCGAGGCTGAAGGCCTGGAAGGCACCGTCCGCCAGCACGCCGCCCCAGCTGTCGAACACCATGACCGCCTGGGCCCCGGCCTCGATCTGTGCATTGAGGTAGGCGGCCACGGCGGCGGCATTGACCTCGAGGATGCGATGCATCAGGTCGGGCCGCGCATAGAGCATCGTCTTGACGCGGTGGTAGTCGTCGCTGCCGCCGCCCTCGACCATGTAGCAGGCGAGCGTCCAGGGGCTGCCCGAAAAGCCGATCAGGGGCACGCGGCCGTTCAGCGCGCGCCGGATCGAGGTGACCGCGTCGAACACGTAGCGAAGCCGGTCCAGGTCGGGCGCAACGAGCCGGGCCACGTCGGCTTCGTCACGCACCGGGTGCGCGAAGCGCGGGCCCTCGCCCGTCTCGAAGCTCAACCCCAGGCCCATCGCATCGGGCACGGTGAGGATGTCCGAGAACAGGATCGCCGCGTCGAGGCCGTAGCGGTCGATCGGCTGCAGCGTGACCTCGGTGGCGAACTGCGGGTTCGTCGCCAGGCCCATGAAGCTGCCGGCCCGGGCGCGCGTCGCGCGGTACTCGGCCAGGTAGCGACCGGCCTGGCGCATCAGCCACACCGGGGTGTGGTCCACGGGCTGGCGCAGGCAGGCGCGCAGGAAGGTGTCGTTGGCAAGCGG
>JALOSQ010000120.1 GCA_025458335.1 Ideonella sp. | reverse complement strand
GGCGGGCTTGAGCACGTAGTCGAGCGCACCCTGTTCGAAGGCCTGGACCGCGTACTCGTCGTAGGCGGTGACGAAGACCACCTCGCAGCCGGGCCAGCCGTCCGGCGTCTCGTCATGCGTCGGCAGATGCAGGATGCGCTGCGCCGCGTCGAGACCCCCCATGCCTGGCATCCGGATGTCCAGGAATACCAGGTCGGGATGGTGGCGCTCGACCTCCGCGACCGCCGCTTCCCCGTGTGGCGCCTCGGCCACCACCTGCAGCGACGGCCATGCCTCGGCCAGCCGTTGGCGCAACTGTTCACGCATCAGGCGCTCGTCGTCGGCCAGGACGGCGCGAGCAGCGGGCCATCCCGCGGGAAAGGTCGGAGGCGGTGTGGTCATGGCGCTCAGGTGGGCGCCGCGGCGCGGGGTGGCGGCGTGGCATCCACTGTCGTGCGCACGCGGTAGGGGACGGTGACGGTCGCCACGGCACCGCCACCGGGACGTTCGGCGAGGTCGAGTGTCGCGTCGGGCCCGTACAGCATGGCGAGCCGGTCGCGGATGTTGGTCAGGCCGACACCGGTGCCCGAGGTCGCGGCGCGCCCCAGGCCCAGCCCGGTGTCGGCCACGGTCACGGCCAGGCGGCCGTCGACGACCTGGGCCTGCACCCGCAGCGACCCGCCCTCGGGCTTGGGCTCGAGGCCGTGCCGGATGGCGTTCTCGACCAGGCTTTGCACCACGAGCGGCGGGAACAGCGCGCTCTCCAGGCCGTGCGGCACGTCGATCGACGCCTGCAGGCGGTCCTCCATGCGCACCTGCAGGATCTCGAGGTACGGCCTGACCACGTCGAGTTCGCGCCCCAGCGGCCGAAGGCCGCTGCCGTCGGCTGCCGACTCGCGCAGGCCCGGCATGCTCGCGCGCAGCAGCGCGATCAGGTGCTTCTGCATCCGGCTGGCGCGTGGCGGATCGGTCTCGATGAGGTGATCGATCGAGGCCAGCGTGTTGAACAGGAAGTGCGGCTCGATCTGGGCCTGCATCGCGGCCATGCGCGCCTCCACGACCTGCCGGCGCAGCGCCTCGGCATCCGCCTTCTCGGTGGCCGCCACCGCCCGCGCCTCGGCCTTGAAGCGGCCGGCCGCCATGGCCTTGACGACCGCGGACAGCACGACGAGCAGCATCGTGACCTGGGTCAGCGAGTCGCCCAGCCGGAAGGCGCGCACGGTGACGACCTTGGGCGGCGCGCGCGCGGCACCGGCCGTCGCGGCTTCGCGCAGCGCCTGCCGGATCGCCTCGAGTTCGCCTTCCCCCAGGCCGCCGGCCGGCACCGTGAGCCGCACCGGCGCCGAGGCGGAGGCCGACGCGGGCTCGGCGACCGGCTCGACCTTGACCCCGTCCGTGCCGATGCTGATGCGGTAGGCCCGCTCACCCGCCGGCGCCGCCGGCTCGATCACGACGGCCGGCTCGCGGCCGGTGGAGGGCGCGCGACCCGGTGCGTCCGGTGCCTGCGTGCGCGGTTCCTCGACCACCTGCCGGTCCCGCCCCCAGGGGGTGCTGAAAGGCGGCAGTTTGGCGAGCACCGACGCGGCGATCAACGCCAGCAGGGCCACCAGCAGGAAGCGCCACCAGCTGATGCTGTCGAGCCAGCGCGCGTACGCGGTGAGGTGGCGCGCCAGGACCGAGAAGCGGCTGGCGGCAGGCGCTGCGTGGCGGCCTGGTCCCGACGCGGCCGTGGAGCGGGCGACATCCATGGTCCTGACTGTAGGTCGCAGGGGCGTGGACGCCATGCCGAGGCTGACGAAGGGCCGCCCGGTGCGATGGCCGGTCGTGACGGCCGACGGATGGTGGCCGCAGCCGCGCCGCGGCTCGCCCGAAAGCGACACGCCCCGGCCGCTTTCGCGGACCGGGGCGTGTCGCTCGGGGCGTTGTCGACTCAGAGGTAGCGTTGGGCCACGATGAGCAGGGCAATCACCACGACGAAGGCGAACTGGACGGTTCGTTGCTGGGCCATCGATGTGCTCCCTGGGGTGATGCGATGGCCTCAGGGTAGGGCGCGGTGCCGTTGGCCTCCTAGCCCTCCGTTGAGGGGGGCGCCGCGTGAATCCGCACCGAACGGCGTCTCGACGGGCAATCCGTCACGCGCGGCCGGCGGGCGAGGCGCCGTCAACCGCCGGCGACGGGCGGCGCCAGGAAACCCAACTGCCGGCTGCTGCCGAAGTTGCGCAGGTTGGGCACGATCGCGTCGAGTTGCGCGTCGGTGGCACCGAACCACCCGAGCAGCGTCGCGACGTACTGGTCGACCGAGGTGCCCGGGATCCAGCGGCCCTGCTGCTCCCAGGAGTCGACGCCGACGTCATCCGGGCCGCCGAGCACGAGCTCCGGAAAGCGGCCGTAGACGCCTCCGCGCACGGCACCGCCGACGATCAGGTGCTCGTTGCCCCACGCATGGTCGGTGCCGTTGCTGTTGTTCGGCTTGAACGTCCGGCCGAAGTCGCTGTGCGTGAACAAGGTGACGGCGTCGCCCATCCCGAGGGCCTGCATGGCACGGTCGAACGCGGCGATGGCATTGCCGACTTCCAGCAGCAGTCGGGCGTGCGTGCCGGTCGTCGGCGCCGCGGTCACGGCCTGGTTGCCATGCGTGTCGAAGCCGTCGATCTGCGCGAAGAAGATCTGGCGGTTGCCCTGCACCGTGGCGTTGCCCTCGATCAACTTGGCGATCTGGAACAGCTGACGCCCGAGGTCCGTGCCGATGCGGCCGTCGCCGCCGACCAGCGGCGCGAAGGCCGTGTCGATCGCGCCACCACCGACGGCGACCTGGCGCTGCACGAGCCCGCCCAGGCGCGCCGACACGGTCAGCGCCTCGCGCTGCATCTGCGCATAGACCTCGGCGAGGGCGGCATCCTGCGGGGCGGCGAACAGCGCATCCATCGCGGCCTTGCGCGCCGCCACCGGCGCCCAGCCGAGGTCCTGGGGCTGCAGGCCATGCACGCCGAAGGTCGAACCGGGCCCGGGCAGCACCAGCGGCGTGCGCTGCAAGGCATTGCCGAAGCGCCCGTTACCCCCCACCGAGATGACCGGGTTGAGCGTCGCCAGGACGTCACTCGCGCGTCCGCCCCAGCCGGTGCGCGTGAAGGCATCCCCGCTCGCGGTCTCCCACAGCACCTGCTGGTCCGAGTGCGAGTACAGGTTGTCCGGCAGCAGAGCCGAGTTCGGCGGTGCGCTGCGGAACTCGGCCTTGGTGAGCGGGGCCACCAGCGGGCCGACGTTCATCAGGGCCGCCACCCGCCCGGCACGCCACAGCGGCTCGAGTGCGGCGAGCGACGGATGCACGCCGTACGAGCTGCCGGCGAGGTCGACGAGGCTGGAACGCGGCAGGGCCAGCCCGCCCCGGACCGCGCTGTATTGCCCGTGGCGCGTCGCGTCGGTCGGCACGATGGTGTTCAGGCCATCGTTGCCTCCATAGAGAAAGACGCACACCAGGGCCTTGTAGTCCGCCGCATGCGCCGTTCGAGGGGCCAGCAGCAGCGGCGCGAGGCCAGCGCCGCCGACGGCGGCGGCCAGCGCCGCGCCGCGTCGCAGGAACAGGCGCCGCGCAGGACTCTGGGCCGGCACGCCTGCGGGCGTCACGCCGTCGATCGGGACGTCGATTCGCGTCTTCATCGGATCACCTGGTATTGGGGCGAACTGAAGACCAGCCAGGCGGCCGTGCGGACCCGGTTGACCTGCCAGTTGTCGCGGTCGGTCTGCGCGTTCCACGCCGAGACGGCCTCGAGGACACGCGTGCGCGCCGTGCCGGTCAGGGTGCCGCCGAAGGCCAGCATCGACAACCGGTCGACGAGGCGGGCGGGGTCGGCCGCGTCGGCGGTGAAGGCTGCGAGCGACACGCGCGTCCCCACCGCGTTCGGCACCGAGGCGGCCGGCGCGGTGCCGCCCCAGTACAACAGGTAGGTGAGGAAGTTCAAGCGCTCCAGCGCCGTGTTGGCGTTGTGGATGCCGAAGGCCGGCCCGACGAGCGTCGTCCCGGCGACCGGGTAGTCGGGCGGGTAGTCGTTGAACACCGATGGCGGGCGGAAGACGTGCTGGCGCATCGTCTCGCCCCACCACCAGCCGAGCGTCTCGCCGTCGGTGCTGCCGTTCAAGGCGCGCAGCACGCCGGTGAACATCAGCACCGGCGGGCGCAACTGTCCGGCGTGGCGCACCGGCGTCGCGGTGCGTGCCTCGGCGTCGAGCAGCACTGCGGCGACGGTGGCCGCGAGATCGCCGCGCTGACCGGTCCCGAACGCCAGGCCACCCAGGCCCGCGGCGGCCGTGTACCGGCCGCTCGCGAAGGCCTGCGCGACCCGCTGGACGTACGCGCCGCTCGGGTTGCTGGTGACCAGGTGCTGGATCAGCTGGCGCCCGATGAACACCGGCGTGTTCGGGTGGTTCATCACGCTGTCGAGCACCAGCTCGAGCGCCTGGGTCGGCGTGCGGCTCGCCGGCACCGTCACGCCGGACAGCAGCGTGCGCGCCTGGTTGTCGTGGAACGACGCGACCGGGATCATGTCGCCGCGGTAGTAGGTGCAGTTCAGCCCGCGGGGCCAGCATCCCCACGGCGAGGTGCCGCCGGCCGGATAGGTCCAGCCGGTCAGCGCGTAGGCGTAGGCGCGCACCGTGTCGTTGCCGTAGGTGGCCTGACAGGTCCCGCCCTTGAGCGAGCCGTCCGCGTTGAGCTCGCAGGTGCCGATCGAGAACAGCTGGAGCAACTCGCGAGCGAAGTTCTCGTTGGGTGCCGCGCGGTCGTTGTTGGCGTTGTTGAGGAAGTCGCCCATCACCGGCGACAAGGTGACCTTGCGAAGCACCTGCCGGTAGTTGCCGAAGGCGTTGTCGAGCAGCATGTTGTGGTACTCGCGCAGGCCGTAGGTCCCGTTGACCTCGACGTTCGACACCACCAGGATCTGCTGCAACGCGAAGGCCACGCGCTGGCGCAACTGGTCGGGCTGGGTGAGCGCGTTGCGGTAGAAGTCCCACAGCAGCGGCTGCGACGAGAACCAGTCGCGCCAGCAGTTCGGTCCGCGGTAGGCCGCCTGCTCGCAGAACTCCGTGGCCACCGTGTTGCGGTGGATCGCGTCGCCGTTGCCGCTGACGTATCGCGAGCCCGCCGTGGCGATCTGCGCGGCAATCCAGGCCGCGGGGCCGGCGGTGCGGACCTGCTCGACCAGCACCTCGGTTGGCCCGAACGTGGCCTGGTGGGCCAGGCGCACGGCGTCCGGCGCCGTCGTCGGTGTCGCGGCGGGTGCCGCCGGTGCGGGGCTGGGTGTCGGTGCGGGCGACGGAGTGGGCGACGGAGCGGGCGACGGAGCGGGCGCTCCCGAGGTCGGGGCCGCAGGGGCGGCCGGCGCGGGGGACCCGGCCGGCGCCGGGGACGCGCCAATCGCGCTGTCAGCTGAACCGGCGACAGTCGTCGGTGCTGCCGGATCGCCCGCGCCGCCGCACGCCGACAGCAGCGCGGCGGAGGTCATCCACGCCGCAAGCCAGGCGAGTCTTCCGGAGGCATGTGTCGCCGACAAGCCGGTCCCCGCGGCGACGGTCGGGCCGTGCCGCGAGTCCGCAGGCGAGGGTTTGGTGCTGGCCATGCCCGGATCTTCGGGCCATCCCCGGCTGCCGGTGTTTCAATCCGTGTCCCGCGGCAACCGGCGCCCGCGGGCGGTGATTCCACGCGTCGTCGTGGTGAGTGCCGCCGCATCGGTTCGTCACCGATCGCGTGCCGCCGGCACCCCGCCGCCGGGATGCGCCGTGGCGATCAGGGCATGCTGGCGGTGACCCGGCGCAGGCTGCCGGCTACGCCGGGCGTCAGCGACCACAGGTCCGTCCAGGCCTCGGTCCCGCTGGCGGAGGCCTGGCGGCCGTGCGCCGCCAACAGTCCCGGCGAGCCCGACCAGACCCATGCCGAGACCCCGAAGGAGGACAGCGTGGCGTGTTGCGGCCAGCGTCCGATCTCGATCGATGCGCCGTTGGCGAGCGAAAGCTGCGACAGCATGCCGCCCCGGCATTCGCCCGCCACGCCGCCGAGGGACGGGGCGCAGTACAGCAGGCCGTCCAAGGTCACCTGGCCATGGCGCTGCGTCGGCTGCACGACCACGCCGACGAGCGCGACACCGGATCGCGTTGCAGGCGACGGTCCTTGACCGGCCACGACCCGATACACCCGGTGGGCTGCGGCAGCCGGGCCCGCGCCGTCGGCATCGTCGCGGGCCACGTACAAGACAGTGTCGCCCTGGTGCCCGACGAACGCATGGAACGCCGGGTCCCCCGCACCGCCGCCCAGGCGCACCGCCCACGCCCCGGCGAACTTGGAGACCGTCCACAGCGTGGGCCGCGCCGACCCTTGCGTGACGAGGAGGTGTTCGTCCGTGGACGCCAACCGATTCACGTCACCCGCATCCGCGGGCAGGGCCGCGTGCAGCGCCGGGGCCGAGGCGGTCGTGGCCCAGCGCCAGACGTTCGGGCCATCCCCGAAGAAAAAGGTGGAGCCGTCGTGAAGGGCCGCCGTGGCGTCGGTCGATCCCAGGTCGTGCCGCTCGGGGCCGAGGCGGGCGACGGTGTTCGTCCAGTGCAGGCGTCGCAGTTGCCTGCCGTTCACCCGCAGGTGCAGCAAGACCCCCGAGGCCGCGGGCAGCGGCGCCGCCAGCAGCTCGACCGCATCGATGCCGTCGGCCCCTGCCACCTCGTCGCGGACCTGCAGGCTGTCGGCGTCGAGCAGGGCCAGGCGCCCCGCCACCTCCTCGTGCACGAGCAGCGACCGGAGTCGGCCCTCTGGGGTGCGCAGCGCCGCGACCGTCGTCGTGCCCTCGGGCACCGGCACCGATCGTGCATCTGCCAGGCGCACCCAGGCGCCCGCGTTGTCGGGCACCGTGTCACAGCGCGTGTCGGGGCCGGCGTGCTCGACCTCGACCCAGGCGTCGAGGCCGTCGACCGCCTCGATCTCGTGCACCCGGATCAGACGGCACAAGCGGGTGGCCATCGACACGGGCACCGCGGTGGCCGCGGCCTGCCCGTCGTCGGTCACGAGGGCCTGCCACAGCCGGCCGTCACGCAGAAAGAGCGCCTGCACGTCGCCACGCCAGGTCGACAGGCCCTCGCCGGGTCCAGGTTCCCAGCGTTGCGTGACCGCCCAGCGATCGGGTGTCGCGGCGCCCAGGTCC
>JALOSQ010000119.1 GCA_025458335.1 Ideonella sp. | reverse complement strand
GCGGGACGCAGCGCTCCCTTCGGAGCGGCCGTGCGGGAGCGCTCATGCGCCAGGGGCGCCCGGCTCCACGGCCGGGAGTTCGGTCGACCAATCCTCGCCCTCCAGCCGCAGCGTGCAGGCCTCGGGGCCCAGGTCGTCGAAGGCGAACTCGCCGAGCTCGTCCCAGGCGGCCTCGCGCCGCAGGTCGCCTTGCACGAGCTCGACCCGGCCCTGCCGGTCCGGGCCGAGCACCTGGCCGGCGAGGCGCCAGCGCGCACCCGCCGGCGGCGGTGCCGGCATCAGGCGCAGGTCGATGTCGCGGCCTTCCACCGAGTACAGCAGCTGCCGCACCGGCTGTCCCCGGCCGCGCCGGCCGAAGGCCAGCGGCGCCGCGCCGGCGCTGTCGAAGGTCAACGCCGCCACCAGCCGGCGCAGGGCAGACGCCGGGCCTCCTGGGGCCACTGGCGCTGCCACCTGGGCCGTGGCGCGCGTGTCGAACAGCGCGATGGCGCGTTCGATCAAGGCATCGGGCGCGTCGTGCAGCAGCCGACTGCGTTGCAAGGCCCGCGCGAGGGCCTCGTCGTCGGGAGGGAGGTCGGGATCCAGGGACTCGGTCATGACGGCCATCCGATGGGGCGCACAGGACGTCGCCCATGCAGGCACAGAGCGCGATTGGGCCCGCTTGATACCAGCCTCATGGTCGCGGCTCCAGCACGGCGCGCAACTTGGCCAGGCAGCGCGCCCGCGTCGGGCCGATGCTGCCTTCGGCGATGCCGAGCTCCTGCGCGATCTCGGCGTAGGCCAGCGGCGGATCGCGCAGGAACACCACCTCGATGAACCGCCGCGAGCGCGGGTCGAGCCGGTCGACCGCCTGCCGAAGCCGGTCGAGCTGCTGCAGTTCCTCGAGCTGCTCCTCGGCGCGCGGGGTGTCGTCGGCGATACGTTCCCAGGGATCGTCGCCGTCCTCGTCGCTGGCGCTGGCCAGCTCGCCCACGCGAGCCCGCGCCTCGACCAGGCGAAGCGACTCGCGGCGGGCGGTGGTGACCAGCCAGGCACGCACGCGGCCGGGGTCGTCGATCCGGTCCAGGTGCTCGACCAGCCGTGCGAACGCCGACTGGAACACGTCGGCGCAGGCCTCCTCGGGCAGGCCCATGCGGCGCGGTACCGTGTAGACGAGCCGCTGGTAGCGGCGCACGAGCGTGCTCCAGGCCGCCGCCTGGCCGGCGCGGCAGCGGGCGATCAGGCCGTCGTCCGGCAAGGCGCTCAGGTCGGTCGTGTCTGGCATGGGCAGCGTCGGATGATGCCAGCGCTCCAGGGTCCCGCCGTCCGTCACATCTGCACACAGATGGCCTCCCGGAATGAAGGGGGTGCATGTACGCCGGTGGCCGCTCGCCGCTCCGTGCGGCATGCGAGCCGGGACATGGGGTCCTGGCACCGACCCGACCCAGGAGCCCGACATGATGACCCGACGCGAATCCCCCGCCCATGCAACGACCGAGGCGGCCCGTGCCGCGGCCAGCGGCCGCGCGCCGCGCGCAGGCGGGCCCGCCCCCTCGCCGTCGACCTCGACCTCCGGGTCGATGGCGACCCTCGGCGTGCTTGCCCTGGCGGCCCTGCTGGCCGCGTGCGGCGGTGGCGGCGACGCGCCCGCCGCGGCGGGCGCCTCCGACGGCCGCGTGGCCGGCTTCACCGTCGACCTGGGCGCGCTGGTGCCGGCGTCGACCGGGCTGTCCGGCAACGTGACCTGCGAGAACCTCGCCATCGGCGTGGCGCGCCTGGACACGGTCATCGTCCCGCCTGGCGCGGCCTGCCTGCTCGAGGGCACCGCGCTGATCGGCTCGATCCTGGTCTCGCGCGACGCGACCCTGGTCGCGCGCGGCGTGAGCCTGAACGGCAGCGTGCAGGCCGAGGGCTCGGCATTCGTCGGGGTCGAGGGCGGCAGCGTGGGCGGCTCGGTGCAGATCAAGCAGGGCGCGGCCGCGTCCGTCGTCGGCGCCCGCATCACCGGGGACCTGCAGGTCGATGCCCAGGCCGGTGCCCTCGACCTGCGCGGCAACACGCTGGGCGGCAGCCTGCAGGCGGTGGGCAATCGCGGCGGGCTGCTGATCCAGGACAACACCATGCGCGGCAACCTGCAGTGCAAGGAGAACGCCCCGGCGCCGGTGGTGGGCGGCAATCGCGCGGCCTCGATCGAGGACCAGTGCGTGCCGGGCAGAGGATCGTCGGGCGGTGGCACGAGCGGCGGTGGCTCCACCGGCGGCGGCCTGCCGACCCAGCCGGCCGGTGGCCTGAGCGGCAACGTGACCTGCAACGGCCTGGCCATCGGCGCGGTCTCGCTCGACACCGTGATCGTGCCGGAGGGCGCCGCCTGCACGCTCACCGGCACGCGCCTGATCGGCTCGATCGAGGTCAAGCCCGGCGGAAGGCTCGTGGCGGAGGGCGTGGTGGTCAACGGCAACCTGCAGGCCGACGGCGCCAGCCATGTCCGCATCGACGGCGGCTCCAGCTTCGGCGGCGCCGTGCAGATCAAACAGGGCGGCTCGGCCAGCGTCGCCAACACCCGCATCACCGGCGACCTGCAGCTCGACGCGATGGCCGGTCCGCTGGCCGCCACGGGCAACCGCATCGGCGGCAGCCTGCAGGCGGTGGGCAACCGCGGCGGCCTGACGATCAGCGCCAACGCGATCCGCGGCAACCTGCAGTGCAAGGAGAACCGCCCGGCGCCGGTGGGCAGCGGCAACACCGCGGCCAGCAAGGAAGACCAGTGCGCGCGCCTGTGAAGGTCTGACGGCTTGCCCTCGAACGAGGCGGTGGTCGCGCGCGGACGCGATCACCGCCTTGCCGCGTTCCGGGTCGGCGCCGCGGGCGACCGGACGAGCGCGGGCCGCCAGGGCGGCTCAGGATCCGCCGCGGCGTGTGGCTGCCACCGGGGCCCCGCCGCTCGGCCGCAGCAGCACCACGAGTGCGCCGGTGCCGCCGTCGGCCGCCCGGGCCTGCGTGAAGGCGATCACCTCGTCCTTCTGCACCAGCCAGGCCCGCACCTTGCCGCGCAGCACCGGGGCCCGGCCGGGCGAGCCGTTGCCCTTGCCGTGCACCACGCGCACGCAGCGCAGGCCCTGCCGGAGTGCCTCGCGCAGGAAGCCCGCCAGCGCCTCGCGTGCATCGTCGCGGCGCAGGCCGTGCAGGTCGCAGGCGGCCTGGATGGACCACTCGCCGCGCCGCAGGCGCTTGACCACGTCGGGCCCGATGCCGGGGCGGCGGAACGACAGGGTCTCGTCGGTGTCGAGCAGGCGGTCCGTGTCGAGTTCGTCGGACCACGCTTCGCGCAATGCCTGTTGTTCGTCGAGTTCGCGTTGGCGCGGCTCGGGTGCCGGTCGGGGCGGCACGTGGTGCACCCGCGCCGGGGGCTTGAGCGGGTGCACGTCGCCCACGGCTGCGCGGAACTCCTGCTGCTCGCTCGCCGCGCGGGCCTTGCGGGCCGCCGCGCGCGCCGCTGCGCGGGCGCGATCGCGCGCCTCGGCGGCCATGCGGTCACGCAGCGCGCCGAGGTCGGCCAGGCTCGTGGCGCGCAGCGCCGCGGGCCGCGCGGGCAGGGTGGCCTCGGGCCGGGGGGCCGCGAGCCCCGTTGCCGGGCCCCGTTGCCGTGCGCGGCCGGGTGACCCGCTCACAGCAGGCCTCGCTCGGCAAACGACACGACCTGGTCGCGCCCGACCACCAGATGGTCGAGCACCCGCACGTCCACCAGGGCCAGCGCCTGCCGCAGCGCCTGGGTCAGCGCCTCGTCGGCGCGCGAGGGCTCTGCGTGGCCCGAGGGGTGGTTGTGTGCCAGCACCACCGCCGCGGCATTGCGCTCGAGCGCACGCTTGACCACCTCGCGCGGGTAGACGCTGGTCTGGGTGAGCGTGCCGCGGAACATCTCGTCGACCTCGATCAGGCGGTGCTGCGCGTCGAGAAACAGCACCGCGAACACCTCGTGCCCGAGGTGGCCGAGTTGCAGGCGCAGGAAGTCCTTGACCTGTTGCGGCGACTCGAAGGCCGGCCGCTCGGCCAGCGCCTGCGCCAGGCTGCGGCGGGTGAGCTCGAGCACCGCGGCGATCTCGGCCCGCTTGGCCGGGCCCAGGCCCTTGACCGCCGGCAGCGCCTGCGGCGGCTGCCGCAGCAGGCCCGCCAGCCCCGGCCCGCGGTCCAGAAGGTCCTGCGCGAGCTGCAGCACCGAGCGCCCGGCACTGCCCGTGCGCAGGAGCAGCGCCAGCAACTCGGCGTCGCTGAGCGACTGGGGGCCGAGGGCGAGCAGCTTCTCGCGCGGGCGGGCGGCGGGCGGGAGATCCTTGAGCACCATGGGTCAGCGCGGGCCAGGTCGTGGGCAGGGCGGGCCCCGGTGGGCCGGACCGGGGTGGGGCGCTCCGTAGAATCCGGGCCAGTCTAGCCAAGCGTCACGATGCGCCCGCTGCAATAACCCCCCGACGCCGCGGCCTTGTGCCGCGGCCAGCCGGCGGGCCTGCCGCTGGCACGTCGCCCGGTTCCGTTCTGCCCGCCCCTTGCCCACCGTCTGCCCCCTCCGTGACCCGCATCCAGCCCGGCTCCTTCCTGACCCTGCACTACCGGCTGGCCGATGCCGAGGGCGGCGACGTGGTCAACACCTTCGCCGACAAGCCGGCCACCTTGTCGCTGGGCACGGGCGAGCTGGCCCCGGCGATGGAGTCGCGGCTGATCGGCCTGGCCGAGGGCGACCGTGTCACCTTCGACCTGCCGGCCGGTGAGGCCTTCGGCGAGCGCAACCCGCAGCTGCTGCAGCGCGTCTCGCGCCGCCTGCTCGACGAGCGCGGCGACCCCGACGAGGTCTATCACCCGGGCGACGTGGTGCAGTTCCCCACGCCCGACGGCCAGGGCTCGTACGCCGGCGTGGTGCGCGAGGTGGGCGAGGGCTGGCTGCTGTTCGACTTCAACCATCCGTTGGCGGGCCGTCCGGTCCGCTTCGAGGTGCAGGTGATCGGAGTGCTCTGAATGACGACCCCAGGCGATCCCACCCACGTCGAGGAGGTCATCCTCGCCGAGCCGCGCGGCTTCTGTGCGGGCGTCGACCGGGCCATCGAGATCGTCGAGCGCGCGCTCAAGAAGCACGGCCGGCCGATCTACGTGCGCCACGAGATCGTGCACAACACCTACGTCGTGAACGACCTCAAGGCCAAGGGCGCGATCTTCATCGAGGACCTCGACGAGGTCCCCGCGGGCTCGACCCTGGTCTTCAGCGCGCACGGCGTGAGCCAGGCCGTGCGCCGCGAGGCGACCAAGCGCGGCTTCTCGGTGTTCGACGCCACCTGCCCGCTGGTCACCAAGGTGCACGTCGAGGTCGCCAAGCTCCACAAGGAGGGCTACGAGTTCATCATGATCGGCCACAAGGGGCACCCCGAGGTCGAGGGCACGATGGGCCAGCTGGTCGACGGCATCTACCTGGTCGAGGACGTGGACGACGTCGCCCGCGTGCAGGTCCAGAACCCGGAGAAGCTCGCCGTGGTCACGCAGACCACGCTCAGCGTCGACGACGCCGCCGAGATCACCGCCGCGGTGCGTGCGCGCTTCCCGAAGGTGCGCGAGCCCAAGCAGCAGGACATCTGCTACGCCACCCAGAACCGGCAGGACGCGGTCAAGGTGCTCGCGCCCACCGTCGACGTGCTGATCGTCGTGGGCAGCCCGACCAGCTCCAACAGCAACCGCCTGCGCGAGCTCGCCGAGCGCCTGGGCACCGACGCGCACATGATCGACTCGGCGGAGGACCTCGACCCGGCCTGGTTCAGGGGCAAGCGCCGCGTCGGGCTCACCGCGGGCGCATCGGCTCCGGACATCCTGGTCCAGCAGGTCACGGCGCGCCTCAAGGAACTCGGCGCCGTATCGGTGCGCACGATGCCCGGCGTCGTCGAGACGGTGCGCTTTCCGCTGCCCGCGGGCCTCGGCGACAAGTCGATGGCCGGGCTCTGAACCACACCCCTCCCCCCAGCTCACAGAAAGCAGGTACCCATGCAAGGCGACGCCAAGGTCATCGAGTTCCTCAACGCGCAGCTCAAGAACGAGCTCACCGCCACCAACCAGTACTTCCTGCACTACCGGCTGCTCAAGCACTGGGGCTTCGACAAGCTCGCCAAGAAGGAATACGCCGAGTCGATCGGCGAGATGAAGCACGCCGACTCGATCATCGAGCGCATCCTCACCCTCGACGGCCTGCCCAACCTGCAGGACCTGGGCAAGCTGCTGATCGGCGAGGACGTGCCCGAGGTGCTGGCCTGCGACCTCAAGATGGAGCAGGGCTCGCAGGCCACGCTGAAGGCCGCCATCGCCCACTGCGAGACGGTCAAGGACTACGTCACCCGCGAGCTGTTCACCTCGATCCTCGAGGACACCGAGGAGCACATCGACTTCCTCGAGACGCAGATCGACCTGATCGGCAAGGTCGGGCTGCCCAACTACCTGCAAAGCCAGATGGAGCCGGTGGCCTGAGGCCGGCTTTCGCCGCCGCCTGCGACCCGACTCGACCGTCTCCCCGCACACCATGCTCGACATCGCCCAGCTGCGTCGCGACCTCGCCGGCGTGGTCGCCCAGCTCGAACGGCGCAAGTCGCCGCAGCCCTTCCTCGACGTCGCGCGCTTCGAGTCGCTCGAGGCCGAGCGCAAGCGCGTGCAGACCCGCACCGAGGAGCTGCAGGCGCAGCGCAACAGCCTGTCCAAGCAGATCGGCCAGGCCAAGGCCAAGGGGGGCGATGCCTCGGCGCTGATGGCGCAGGTGGGCGGCGTCGGCGACGAGATCAAGGCCTCGGGCGAGCGGCTCGAGGCGATCCAGGCCGAGCTGCACGCGATGCTGATGCAGGTGCCCAACCTGCCGCACGCCAGCGTGCCCGACGGCGCCGACGAGACGGGTAATGTCGAACTGCGCCGATGGACCCCGGCGGGCGGGCTCGGCGCCAACCCGGCGCCATTGCCCTTCGCGGCCAAGGACCACGTCGAGCTCGGTGGGCCGCTGGGCCTGGACTTCGACACCGGCGTCAAGCTCGCGGGCTCGCGCTTCAGCTTCCTGCGCGGGCCGGCGGCGCGGCTGCACCGAGCGCTCGCGCAGTTCATGCTCGACCTGCACACCACGCGGCACGGCTACACCGAGTGCTACACGCCGTACATCGTCAACCGCGAGATCCTCGAGGGCACCGGCCAGCTGCCCAAGTTCCGAGACGACATGTTCT
>JALOSQ010000118.1 GCA_025458335.1 Ideonella sp. | reverse complement strand
CGCGCAGGCCGGCGGCCAGCCGGTCCGCCTGTCCGCGGTCGGCCTCGATCACGGAGCGCAGCCATTGCACCGCGACGGCCTGCTCACGCACCGCCTCGCTCGCCACCGCCATGGCGCCGTGCCAGCGAAGCAGCCCGACGACGCCGATCGCCAGCACGGCAAGCGCAACCAGGGCTTCGATCATCGACACGCCGGCTGGGCCGGCGGCCGCACGGCGCCCTCGGCGCGCGGGCCGGTGCGGGGGATGGGAAATAGCCTCGGGGGACCAGGTCTTCATGGCAGGTTGCGCGGGATGAAGGTTGCGGGGGTTCATTCGTCCTGGTGGCAGGGCACGTTCGGTCGGGGAGCGTTCGACTCGACGCACCCTCGGCGGAACGGCGTCGCCTCGGCATGGCACCGGCATGGCGCAACTCAGGGCACGGGCAGGTCGCGCCAGCCGCCGGGCAGCCGCCCGAGCGCCACGGGGCGCATGCGAGCGGCCTCGATGACGTCGGCCGACCGGACGATGATCGAGGTGCCAGCGATCTCGACGTCGCCCGCGGCCAGCAGCGCGCCATGGAGCTCCAGGGGCGTCACGGGATCGGTCGCGACGACCTGCACGTCATGGGCGAGGATCACGGCGTCGATCCGACCGGCCCCTTCGACGCGCAGGTTGCCCGCCACCACCAGCACGAAGGGCTGGTCCGGCGCGCGCGGGGCCGACCACCGCAGGTCGCCCGCGACATGCACGGCGCGATACCCGTCGCGAAGAGCCGCCTCGACCGCCTCCGCCGTGCAGCCCCCGTGGCAGGGGACGCGCGCCACGCGGGGCCACGCGGCCCACCGGCCGGGCTCGACGCCCAGCCAGGCCGCCAGGCGTCGGTCGGCCGGGCCCGCGGCGAGGTGGGTGTCGCCTTCGACCACGGCCCAGGCGCGTGGGGCACCGGGCAGGCCCTCGAGATGCCCCGCATCGACGTGCACGCCACCACCGGCCTGCACAACGAGTCCATGCGACTGCGGGTCCCGGTTGACGATCCGGACACGGTCACCGGCCGGACTGGCCACCCGGATCGCCCCGCCGGCGACGACCGCGGCGGCGGGGGTCGAGGCGAGCGCCACGCGCGGCGCCAGGTCGAGCACCGTTTGGGCGGCTGCGGACGCCGTGGCTCCCGCAGCCGCCTCCCGGGCGCAGGCCGCACCGCCCTCGCTGCAGGCCAACGCGGTCAGCCGCAGGCCCGCATCAGGCCGTGCGACGTCGAGGGGCGTGGCAACGACCCAGACCCCCTCGCCGCGCGTGTCCAGGCCGGTGAGCGCCGCGGGGCCCGCGGCCACGGCAGCGTCGGGCGGACAGCGGCAGTCCCAGTCGGCCGCGCTGCGCGTGCAGGCGAGCAGCGGCTGTGGCGTCGACGACGTCGCCTGCAGAAGGGCCTCGAGACGATCCCCCGTGACCGCACCGGTCGCCTGGCGACAGTCGTCCGTCAACGGCCGCGGCTCGTGCAGCCGTGCCCAGGCGCGGTCGAGCCCGAACTGCGCGGCCTCCTGGGCCTGCGTGCCGCGCACCTGCGCGGCGAGCGAGCGCTGCTCGCTCCAGAGGGCCCGACCCAGGCCGAGCGTCGCGAGGGTCGCCACGAGCATCAGCAGGACGACCGTGGCCAGGGCACCGGCACCGCGCGCGAGGCGTCGCGGGGACTGCAGATGGAGGCGACAAGGCGCGTTCATGACGGGAGACTCCGAGGTGATGAATCGGGCGTTTTCCGGGCGCACACGTCGAACATCGAGGACAGCGGGGGCCGGGTACCGCATCAGGTCGCGGGCGCGCAGGGGGTGGGATCGACGCGGTCGTTGCGCACCCGCGTGACGCCGGTCAGCTGCCGCGGCCGGCCCGGGTCGGCCCGGGCCTCGGCCTCGATCGTCCAGCCGACGTGGCGCACCGACGGCGCGCCCCCGCAGGCCATCGTGTCGTGCAGGTCGAGATGCAGCCGCGTGACGCGCAGCCGGGTCGGGTCGGTCAGCGCCTGCCAGGGGCCGGCGCCGATGCGCATCTGCAAGGCGCTGTCGGCGAGGCGGAAGCCGAGGGTCTCGTCGACACCCACGGCGCCGTCCTCCACCGGATCACGTGATGCGGCCATCCAGACCTCGCGGCCGTCGGCCATGACGGTCAACGTTGCATAGGGGTTGGACACGGGCGAGGCGGGACCCGCCGATCCCGCGGCCGCCGGGGCGACCCACCCGTGCAGGGCCTGGGCCCCGGCTCGCCGCAACGCGCGGTGCAGGCGTTCCGCCGCGACGTGCAACTCGTGCGTCGTCCGGACCTCGAGCATGGCCGCGCGGTGGGCGTTCAGCTGCGCGGCCGCGACGTGGACCGCACCCGCGACCACCGCCAGGCCGATCGCCAGACCGACCAGCAGCTCGACGAGGGACAGGCCGCGGACCGGACGGCGCAGCGCGGTCACGACGGATCGCCGATCGTTCATCGCGGTCTCCTTCACAGGCGCCAGCAGCGCCGGTTTGCGGCGTCGCCGTTGGCCGCCGCGGCATCCGGCCCCGACGCATGACGCACGACACCGCCATTGACCTCGAGCCTGAGCACGCGGCATGCGGCGTCGCGCTGCTGCAGGCCACGGGCCGCCGCGACCAGGGTGTAGCCGAGCGGCGTGGCCTGCAGCACCTGCAGCTCGTAGTGACCCTGCGGAGAAACCGTGGGCAGCGCCAGCTGCGGGCCCTGCGCGTAGTCCCCGTGGCTGAGTCGCCAGCGTTCCTGGGCGTGCTGCAGCTGGAACAACGCGGTCAGTGCGTCGACGCGCCGAGCCTGCAGCAGGTGCCCCACGGTCGTGGGCAGCGCGAGGGTGGCGAGCGTACCGACGATCGCGACGCTGATCACGAGGTCGGTCAGGGTGAAGCCGCGGCAACGGGAGGCCGGTGTGGGCATGGCAGGGTCTCCGAAGGTTGGGGGTTGAACGGGGGGATGGCGAGAGTCCTGGCGACGCGTGCGGTGGCGGCCGGCTCAGCAGCGAGGCCAGCCCGGCATCGCGCCGGCCGCCACGCAGCTGCGCACGCGCCCGGTCAGGTTGACGACGTGGCGCAGCTCGGTGCCTCGGGACCCGGTGAGTTGCAGGGTGAGCGTGGGGGTGACGGTGCCGAGCACCGGGTCGTAGACCGCGCTCGCGGCGTTGGCCCGCAGGGCGATTCCGGCACTCGGGGCGGACGCGACTGCGGCCACCAGCCGGGCCGGCAACTCGCACTGTGGCGACCCGACCGGCGGGCAGACGCAGGCCTCACGCGGCCCGGTGTGCACGACCAGGCACGACCCGCCACCGTCGCCGAGCGCGCTGACGCGCACCGTGCGGCCCTGGGCCTGCGCCTCGACGCGAGCGGCGTGCAAGGCCGACAGCGCCTGGTCGGCCACGGCCGCCAGGCGGCGGCGCTCGACCGCGTCCGGGGCGAATGCCACGGCGGCCAGCGCCAGCGCCGCCAGCAGCGCCAGCACGGCGAGGGTCTCGACCAGCGTGAAGCCGCTCGGCGCGCGGCGGTGCGACCGGCCCTGACCGGCAGCGCGGCGAGGTGCGCGACCGGGGCGGCAGAGGGTGTCGGGCGTGGGGTTCACGGCGAGTCCGGGTCATGCATCGATGACCGGGACTCTAGGAACGAGGGGTGGGGTGGCGCGTCCCCTCGGGGGGCGTTCGGCGTGACCCCGCGCGGGGCGTCCCCCTCCCGGGGGACCGAGGGTCGCGCCGACCCGCATCAGGCGCGACGTGCCGCTCCGTTCGGTGCGTCGGCGTCCAAGGGACCGCCGCTCAGGCGACGGAACGGACGTTCAGGTGTTGCGACGGACGTTCAGGCCGCGGCTGGCCACCCAGCGGTCGGTCAGACGACGGCCGCTCAGATGCCCTCGAGCAGCTGCCGGAACTCGTCGACGTCTTCGAAACTCTTGTAGACCGAGGCGAAGCGCACGTACGCGACCTTGTCCAGGCGCTTGAGCTCGCGCATGACGAGCTCGCCCAGGCGTGCCGAGGCGACTTCACGCGCGCCAGTGGCCAGCAGCTTGTCGCGGATGCGATCCAGCGCGGTGTCGACCTGCTCGACGCTCACCGGTCGCTTGCGCAGGGCCAGCTCCATCGAGCCGCGCAGCTTGGCGAAGTCGAACTCCACGCGCGAGCCATCCTTCTTGACGACCGCGGGCATCGCGATCTCGATGCGCTCGTAGGTCGTGAAGCGCTTGTCACAGGCGGTGCAGCGACGCCGCCGGCGCACCACGTCACCCTCGTCGGACTCGCGCGTCTCGACGACCTGCGTGTCCTCGGCCGAGCAGAACGGGCAGCGCATGGTGCACTCAGCGATCGTCGGCGTCGCGGCCCGGGACGCCGGATGACGCCGCCGCCCTCACCGCACGCCGAACGGCCGTCTGGCTCATCGGTAGACCGGGAAGTCGCGCGTGAGCGCCGCGACCTTGCCGCGCACCTCGGCGATGCGGGCCGCGTCGTGCGGCGCGTCGAGCACGTCGGCCACCAGGTTGGCGGTCAGGCGCGCCTCGGCCTCCTTGAAGCCGCGCGTGGTCATCGCGGGCGAGCCCAGGCGGATGCCGCTGGTGACCATCGGCTTCTGCGGGTCGTTCGGGATGCCGTTCTTGTTGCAGGTGATGTGCGCCTGCCCGAGCACTGCCTCGGCCTCCTTGCCGGTGAGGTTCTTGGGGCGCAGGTCGACCAGCATCACGTGGCTCTCGGTGCGACCGCTGACGATGCGCAGGCCGCGCTCGACCAGCGTCTCGGCCATCACGCGGGCATTGGCGATCACCTGCTGCTGATAGACCTTGAACGAAGGCTGCAGCGCCTCGTGGAAGGCCACCGCCTTGGCAGCGATCACGTGCATCAGCGGGCCGCCCTGGATGCCGGGAAACATCGCGCTGTTGATCTTCTTGGCGATGTCCTCGTGGTTGGTCAGCACGATGCCGCCGCGCGGGCCGCGCAGGCTCTTGTGCGTGGTGCTGGTGACGACGTGGGCGTGGGGCAGCGGGTTCGGGTAGACGCCCGCGGCGATGAGGCCCGCGTAGTGCGCCATGTCGACCATGAAGATCGCGCCGATCGCCTGGGCGACGCGGGCGAAACGCTCGAAGTCGATGCGCAGGCTGTAGGCGCTGGCGCCGGCGATGATCAGCTTGGGCTTGTGCTCGTGCGCGAGCCGCTCCATCGCGTCGTAGTCGATCGCCTCGTTCGCATCGAGCCCGTAGCTCACCACCTTGAACCACTTGCCGCTCATGTTGAGCGGCATGCCGTGGGTCAGGTGGCCGCCTTCGGCCAGGCTCATGCCCATGATGGTGTCGCCGGGGTTCAACAGTCCGAAGAACACGGCGGTGTTGGCCTGCGCGCCGGAGTGCGCCTGCACGTTGGCAAAGCCTGCGCCGAACAGCTGCTTGACGCGTTCGATCGCGAGCGTCTCGGCGATATCGACGAACTCGCAGCCGCCGTAGTAGCGCTTGCCGGGGTAGCCCTCGGCGTACTTGTTGGTGAGCTGGCTGCCCTGCGCGGCCATCACGGCGCGCGAGGCGTAGTTCTCGGAGGCGATCAGCTCGATGTGCTCTTCCTGGCGCTGGTTCTCGCGCCGGATGGCGTCCCAGAGCTCGGGATCGGTGGCGGCGATCGGGTTGGCGGTACGGTCGTCCACGGGAGGTTCCTCAGGGCGGGGTGAGTCCGCACGACGACCGGGAGCACAGCAGCGGTCGTGTGTCGGGCGCCCAGGCGAACGGCGGGAGGCGGCCTCGCCGGCCGGCGCAGCGCCTCGCCACGCTCCCCGGTGGTGATCCACCTCGGAAGTCCCGGCCCGGAACCTCCTCATCGCCAGTCGCGCGGCACCTGCGAGTGTAACGGCGCCACCCTCTCCCGGGCGGGCCAGCCGCGCTCCACCGGGCGCAGCGAATGACCCGGCTTACGCGCCGTCAGCGCCCTTGGGCGCGACCACGACCGGCACGACCGGCGGCGGCACGAACGTCACCGTCGTGGGCACCGACTTGCCCTGCGCGACCTGCTGGAGGAAACCGTGCTCGGCCAGCACGCGGCTGGTGTATCCGCCGTCCCCGGGCAGGTGCGCCGCCCCGACGTAGCAGCGCAGGCCCCCCTCGACGCCGCCGAAGCGCCGCTTGCAGTCCCGGAACACCTGGACGCCGACACGCAGGTTCGTCACCGGGTCGAAGGCAGCATGCGTGCCGCCGAACGGCTCGTACTTGTCGTCGTGGACCCGCGTCATCACCTGCATCAAGCCTTGCGCGCCCACGGGGCTCTGCGCGAACGGGTTGAAGCTCGACTCGATGGCCATGATGGCCAGGATGAGCGTGGGCTCGATCCCGGCCTTCGAACCGACCGCCCAGGACTCCTGCACGAGGCGGCTCACCGGCTCGAGCGCCACGCGATAGCGACGCGCGATCCACTGGGCGACGGCCTGCTGCGAGGCGTCGAGCGCTTGGGGATCGGCCGCCGTCGCGCGGCCGACGGCCACGGGATCGGCCAGGCGGCTCGCCAGCACCTGGGCCGGGTCGGCCCGGGCTTCCAGGCGTGCCTGCAGCCAGCCGTGCGCCTTGGCCTCGGCCGCGTCGCGCAGGTCCGGCCGGCCCGCGATGAACACGGTGCCGACCACGACCAGCAGGCCGACCAGGGCGAGCATGTTGTGGCTGACCTCCAGCATGCCCTGGCCCACGTCCTTCACGAACGTGACACTGGCATCGCGGACCGTGACCAAGGCTCGCCGGGTGGCGTCGAGGTGGGGTCGTGGCGCGGTCATGGGGTTCCTTTCCTTGCCAGCCTTCGATCTGCAACGAAGCCGCACGGCGGCGTCGATCTCGAAGGGCCGGAACAATGGGGCCTGGCCGAGGGGCTCCGCCCGTTGCGGGCGGCGCGTCGACCAGATCACCGAAGGCCCGAAGCCGCAGGGCTCCGTGACCAAGGGACGACATCGAGGCGCGGGTTATCCCTGCTGAACAGAGATACAGCTATTCTCCTGGCGTTCCTCAGACACGGTCAAGCATAAAGTGTCACGAATCAAGATCCAGAAGTCATGAAATACCGCGATCTCCGGGACTTCATCGGGCGACTCGAAGCCGAGGGTGAGCTGCACCGGGTCACCGACCCGCTATCGGCCCGCCTGGAGATCACCGAGCTCAGCGACCGCGTGTTGCGCGCCGGGGGGCCCGCGCTGCTCATCGAACGGCCGCTGACCGCGGCAGGTGCTGCCAGCGGCGTCCCGGTGCTGGCCAACCTGTTCGGCACGCCCGAGCGGGTCGCCCGGGGCATGGGCGCCAGCTCGCTGGCCGAGTTGCGCGAGGTGGG
>JALOSQ010000117.1 GCA_025458335.1 Ideonella sp. | reverse complement strand
CCCTACAGCGTGCTGCTGCTCGACGAGGTCGAGAAGGCGCACCCCGACGTCTTCAACGTGCTGCTGCAGGTGCTCGACGATGGGCGCCTCACCGACGGCCAGGGCCGCACGGTCGACTTCAAGAACACCGTGATCGTGATGACCAGCAACCTCGGCTCGCACCTGATCATGCAGATGGCCGGCCAGCCGTCGGAGGACATCAAGGACGCGGTCTGGGCCGAGGTCAAGCAGCACTTCCGGCCGGAGTTCCTGAACCGGATCGACGAGACGGTGGTGTTCCACGCCCTCGACGCCCAGCACATCGAGCGCATCGCGAAGATCCAGCTCAAGGCGCTGGAGCAGCGGCTGGAGCGTCTCGAGATGCGGCTCGACGTGTCGGCCGAGGCGCTGGCCGAGCTCGCCAAGGTGGGCTTCGACCCGGTGTTCGGGGCGCGGCCGCTCAAGCGGGCGATCCAGCAGCGCATCGAGAACCCGGTGGCCAAGCTGATCCTGGAAGGCAAGTTCGGGCCCAAGGACGTGATCCCGGTCGGGGTCCGGACCGGCCACGACGGCGCCGAGTTCAGCTTCGAGCGCGTGGTGCACTGAGGCTCGCTGCGGGCGCCCTGGCCCGCAGCCCCTCAGGTCTCGTCGATCTCGGCGTCGAAGCGCAGCAGCTGCAGGCGCGCGAGCACCAGGTTGGACTGGTGCTTGTCGAGCACGGCGTGGAGCGCCAGGCCGGGATGCCGCGGGAGCGGCCGCACGATCAGATGATGGGCACCGAGGCTGACAGCCGCATCGGGCAGCGCGGCGCCCAGACCCAGGCCCCGGCTGGCGTCGAGGATCGCGGACACGAGCGCAGACCCGTGCCGCGCCAGGCTGTCGCCCGTCGGCCTCGCTCCCAGATGCAGCAGGTCGCGCCCGGTCGACACCTCGAAGACGGCGCAGCTGACCATGCCGGTGATGCCGGCGACGCGGTCCATGTAGCGCCGGAGCAGGCCAGTCATGGACGGATCGTCCGTGTCGGAGAGCGGCGCGAGGTTCGAGACGGCCGGCATCTGCTGCATCGCGAACGCGGCCGGGATGGTCTCCTCATGGCCGGTGGGCTCGGCCGGCCGTGGTCGGATCACCGGGGCCGGCCGAGCCGCGGCCGTGCCGACACCGCTTGAGACGCCATGGGCGCCCGCGCCGCCTTCGGCCGGCAGCGGCGCCGGGGGCGTGCCCGCGGTCGAGGGCATCGGTCGCATCGCCAAGGGCGCGGCGGCAGCCGTGCTGCCGAACAGGTCCGCCTGGCGCCGGTTGGGCGACAGCGTGCCGTCGGTCTTGAGCCGGCCATAGCTGTTGACGATGTACTGCCACGCCTCCGAGGGTCGTGCCACAAGCGGCGTGACGAGCACCTGGACGCCCGTGCGTCGTCCCAGTTCGGCACCGAGCGCGGCCAGAGGTCCGGCCGATGCCAGTGGCAGGAGCAGCAGGTGCCGGTTGTGCCACGGGGGGACCGTGATCTCGTCCTGCAGTGGTCGAAGGGCTCGGTCCAGTTCGTATGGGGGCAGGTCACCGACCAGCACGACGCCCAGTCGCGCGAAGCACAGCAGGGTCCGGACCAGCAGGCGTCGCGAGGAAGGGTCGGCCTCGGTCTCGGTCGTGTACAGCCGCACGATGCGGCCGTCGGCCGCGTTGAGCTCCAGGAACTCGAGGCGGGCCAGCGGGGCGCCCTGGCCCTGCCGGCGGATCGTCAGGCGCTGCAGCTTGCGCTGGCTGGCCGCCGCGACGCCGGCGAGCAGGCGTCGCGACATCGGGGCCCCGATGTCGTGCAACGCGATGTACTCGGGCCGCAGGTGTTCGAACTGCTGGTGCAGCGCCTGGGCTGCGTCGCACGAGACGAACAACTCGTGCTCGGATTCGCTCAGGCGGCGCCCGACGTCGCGGTTCTCGTTGTCGAGGTAGTCCTCCTCGTCGCGCACCATGCGGGTCGCCGGGTCGGCGAGGCCGCCGGGCGAGAACCAGCCACCGGCGGCGAGCGGCGTGCTCACCGGCGGGGTCGAGTCGCTCCAGGGGGAATCGCGGGCGTCGTGGGTCATCGATCGGTGGAGTATGGGGGGCGGCCGGGTGGCGCTGGCATCAGAGTCCATCGATCTTTCCACCGCCGCATCCCGGCGACCTCCCCCCAAGGGGTGACTGGGCAGGCCCGCAGCCGGTCCGGGTCGCAGGCCCAGGCGGCACCGACCGGGCCGCTCGACGTCGCACGGATGCCTTGGGGCGTGTCACTAGAATGAGACATGGTTCACCGTGTGTCGGGGTCGCCGGCCCCGGATCCCGACCCGACGTCGGCTCCCGTCGTCATCGTCGGGGCCGGCCTGGCCGGCTTGACGGTCGCGCTGCACCTCGCCTCGCATCGCCGCGTGATCGTGCTGGCGAAGCGCCAGTTCGAGGAGGCGGCCACGGCCTGGGCGCAGGGCGGCATCGTCGGCGTGCTCGGCGAGGACGACAGTGTCGACTCGCACGTGCGCGACACCCTCGACGCGGGTGCCGGGCTGGTGGACGAGCACACCGCGCGCTTCGTCGCGACCAACAGCGCCCAGGCCATCGAGTGGCTGGTCGCGCAGGGGGTGCCGTTCTCTGGCGATCCGCAGGGGCCGCTTGGCCTGCACCTGACCCGCGAAGGCGGGCATGCCGTGCGCCGCATCGCGCACGCGGCCGACGCGACCGGCAAGGCCATCCACGACGCCCTGCTGCGCATCGCCCGCGCCCATCCGGCGATCGACCTGCGCGAGCGCTGGATGGCGGTCGACCTGATCACCTCGCGGCTTCTGCGGCGCGACGAATCGCCGCGATGCTACGGCGTGTACGGCCTCGAGATCGCCAGCGGTCGGGTGGAGGCGATCGCGGCCAGCGCGGTGGTGCTGGCCACCGGCGGCGTGGGCAAGGTCTACCGGTACACGAGCAACCCCGAGACCTCGACCGGGGACGGCATCGCGATGGCCTGGCGGGCAGGCTGCCGGGTCGGGAACATGGAGTTCATCCAGTTCCACCCGACCTGCCTGTACCACCCCCAGGACCGCAGCTTCCTGATCACCGAGGCGCTGCGCGGCGAAGGCGCCCGCCTGCTGCTGCCGGACTCGGCGCTGCCGGCCGTCGGGGCCGACGGCTTGCGCTTCATGCCGCGGCACGACGACCGCGCCGAGCTCGCGCCGCGCGACATCGTGGCCCGCGCCATCGACTTCGAGATGAAACGCCACGGCCTCGATCACGTCTGGCTCGATGCCAGCCACCTCGATGCCGGGTTCCTGCGCTCGCACTTCCCGACCATCCATGCGCGCTGCCTGGCGCTGGGCATCGACATCACCCGGCAGCCGATCCCGGTGGTGCCCGCGGCCCACTACACCTGCGGCGGCGTCGTGACCGACCTCGATGGCCGCACCGACCTGCCCGGCCTCTATGCGGCGGGCGAGACCACCTACACCGGCCTGCATGGCGCCAATCGGCTCGCGAGCAACTCGCTGCTGGAGTGCGTGGTGCTCGGCCGAACCTGCGCCGAGCACGTGCTGGCGCAGCCGCGCCCGGACCGTCCGGCGCTGCCGCCGTGGGACGAGAGCCAGGTCGAGAATGCCGACGAGCAGGTCGTCATCTCGCACAACTGGGACGAGCTGCGCCTGTTGATGTGGAACTACGTGGGCATCGTGCGCACGACCAAGCGGCTCGAGCGCGCCTTGCATCGCATCAAGCTGCTGCGCAGCGAGATCGACGACTACTACGCCAACTTCCGCATCAACCGCGACCTGCTCGAGCTGCGCAACCTCGTGGAGTGCGCCGAGCTGATCGTGCGCTCGGCCCTCAGCCGCCAGGAAAGCCGCGGACTGCACTACAGCCGCGACTACCCCCAGACGCTGCCGGTGAGCTTCCCGACCGTGCTGGTGCGCACGCCGCGCAACGGGCGCCGCCCCAAGGTCACCGCGCTGTCGGGCTGAGTTCGGCCTACTTGCGGGCGCGCATGGCGGCGCGGGCCTGCACGAACTGCACCGCGTACTGCACGGCCTCGTCGACGGCCGCCTGTGTCTCGTGGCGTTCCTTCTCGGACAGGAAGAACGCGAAGTCCACCTCGTGCCGGATGTAGCGTGGCGGCAGCCGGTTGAGCGCCACGCAGGCGATGTCGGCGAGCAGGCCCTGGGTGCGCAGGTGCGGGAACTGCTCGGCAGCCGCGCTGACGCCCTCGAAGACGGCGCGCTCGTGGTGGTTGTGGATGCTGTCGTAATCGGCGTTCATCGCAGGGCCCCGGCCTTGGATCTCGCGCCCAGGCCACCCGCGGGCGATGCCGCGCGCTCAGGCCTCGCCGATCACGCGCATCGAGTAGTCGACCGCCCGCACGTCCTTGGTCAGTCGGCCGATCGAGATGCGGTCGACCCCGGTGGCGGCGATGTCGCGCAGCTGCTCGAGCTGGACGCTGCCCGACACCTCGAGCAACGCCGGTCGCCCGGCCTGCCCGTTGATCTCGACGGCAGCGCGCATCCGGGCGAGGTCGAAGTTGTCGAGCAGCACGCTGGTCGCGCCCTCGGCGAGGGCCTCGCGCAGCTGGTCCAGGGTCTCGACCTCGACCTGGATGTCGACTCCAGCCTGCAACGCGCGCGCCGCCCGCAAGGCGGCGCCGACGCCGCCGGCCGCCGCGATGTGGTTCTCCTTGATCAGGATGCCGTGCCACAGCGCGAGCCGCTGGTTCTGCCCGCCGCCGACGCGCACCGCGTACTTCTGGGCCTGGCGCAGGCCGGGCAGCGTCTTGCGCGTGTCGAGGATCGCGCAGCCGTGCGGGTTGGGCGAGGCTCCGGCAACCGCCTCGACATGCCGCCGGGTGACGGTGGCGGTCGCCGAGAGCAGCTGCAGGAAGTTGAGCGCCGGCCGCTCGGCCGACAGCAGGGCGCGCGCATCGGCGGTGATGTGGCAGACCTCGGCGCCGGCGGGCATCGCGTCGCCCTCGGCGAACCGCCATGCCACCCGGGCCGACGCGTCGAGGGTCGACAGGCACCCGTCGAACCAGTCGCGCCCGCACAGCACGGCGGGTTCGCGCACCACGACGCGCGCGGTCACCCGCCGGCCTTCGGGCACGAGGCGCGCGGTCCAGTCGGCGCGGCCGATGTCCTCGAACAAGGCGTCGCGGATGTTGCGGGCCCGGGCTTCCTCGAGCGTTTCGTCGTGGTCGAACATGGGGGGAGGTCGGCAGGCCCGGTCGGTGCTTGCCGCCCGGGCGAAGGCGGGCGGCGCTCAGGCCGCGCCGAGGTGGGGCACGAACGCCGGCTGGCGCAGCGCCAGCGGGTTGCGCGCGACGAAGTCGAGCATGCGGTCGATGCAGCCGTGCGCCCGCGACCGGACCGGCTCGGGCACGACGACCTCGCCGCTGCCGCGCTCGAGCGCATCGACCACGCCCTGCAGGGCGTTCATCGCCATCCAGGGGCAGTGCGCGCAGCTCTTGCACGTGGCGCCGGTCCCGGCGGTCGGCGCCTCGATCAGCGTCTTGCCCGGCGCGAGCTGGCGCATGCGGTGCAGGATGCCGTTGTCGGTGGCGACGATGTAGGTGTCGGCGGTGCCATCGACGACGGCCTTGAGCAGCTGCGAGGTCGAGCCGACCAGATCGGCCTGGTCGACCACGCTCTTGGGGGACTCGGGATGCACCAGCACGAGCGCCCCGGGATGCTGCTCGCGCAGCAACTGCAGCTCGAGGCCCTTGAACTCGTCGTGCACGATGCACGCGCCGTTCCACAGCAGCATGTCGGCGCCGGTCTGCTCCTGGATCCAGCGGCCGAGGTGGCGGTCCGGGGCCCAGATGATCTTCTCGCCGCGGTCGGCCAGGTGTCGTGCGATGGCCAGCGCGCAGGAACTGGTGACCATCCAGTCGGCGCGCGCCTTGACCGCCGCGCTGGTGTTGGCATAGACGACGACGGTGCGGTCGGGGTGCGCGTCGCAGAACGCCGCGAACTCGTCGGGCGGGCAGCCGAGGTCGAGCGAGCACGTCGCCTCGAGGTCGGGCATCAGCACGCGCTTGTCGGGGGAGAGGATCTTGGCCGTCTCGCCCATGAAGCGAACGCCGGCGACCACCAGCGTGCGGGCCGGGTGGTCGCGGCCGAAGCGGGCCATCTCGAGCGAGTCCGAGACGCAGCCGCCCGTCTCGAGTGCGAGGTCCTGCAGGTCGCCGTCGACGTAGTAGTGGGCCACCAGCACGGCGTCGTGCGCGCGCAGCAGTCGCGCGGCCTGCGCCTTCAACTCGGCTCGACGGGCCGGCCCGAGGCGCGGCGGCACGCGCGCCCAGGCCTGGTCGGTGCGACAGGCTCCGCCGGCATCCTGGCGGGTGTAATCGAAGAGAACGGTATCGGGCATGGGCAGCTCGGGTCGGAAAGCGGCACGGATCGGGCGTCAACGACGCCCCTGACGCCGCCCGCCACCTGACCTTAGATGAGGGCGCGCTCGGCGTCCATCAACTTGAATCGCGCCAGCGACAGGTTCGCCCGGTGCTTGTCCAGCAGGGCGAGCACGAAGGCGTCGGGGTGCCGAGTGACGCTGCGCATCACGAGCTGCCGCGCGCCGGTGGCGATGACGGTCTCCTCCAGCTGGGGCGTGAGGCCCATGCTGCGGGAGAACTCGCGCTGGTGGCGCAGCACCTGTGCCGCGGCCACCGCCGCGCTCTCGAGGTCGACCGGGTGGTCCTCCCGCTGCTCGCGGGCGACGACCGCTCCGGTGCGGCCATCGACCACCGCGCAGCACAGCAGGCCGTCGAGGCCCATCAGGCCGGCCAGGCACTCCCGCGCCCGCGCCGGGTCGATCGCCGACAGGCGCGGCCTGACCGTGACGCCGGGCGGCGCGAGCGGCGCCCGCGCCGAGTCCGACCACAGCACCCCATAGCCCGTGTCGCCGCCCAGGCGGCCGAACGCCGATTCGCGCGGTGGCTCCGGCCGCAGGTCGGCGACCTTGATCGGGAAATCATGGCCGCCCACGGGTGGCGGGCCACCACCGGCTCCGATGTCCTTCTTGACCTTGTTCCAGACGCCGAGCAGCGCATTCCAGACCGAGGAGGCGCTGACCAGAGGCTCGTCGAGCAGGTGCACGCGCAGCGTCGCCGGCCAACGCACGGTGTTGACCTTGTTGGCGATCCAGGCCGCCGTCGGCGGGAGCATGAACAGCAGGGTCGGGCAGCTCCAGGTGGGCTGCTGCGCCGCGACGACCAGGTCCTCGAGCAGCTGGTCGATCGCGTGCGGCGCCATCGGGCCAATGACGACCGCGACCAGGTGGCTGCGCTCGGCCAGCGCGAGCGGGATCTCCTCGCCATCACGGCCGGGGCCGCGCACGTCGGCCCGATAGATCTTCAGCGGGTCGTCCTGGCGCCGCAGCAGTGTTGTCCGTTCGATCGTGGCCAGCGTGCGCAAGGTGTCGCGCTCGCGCAGCAGGATGCGCTCGATCGGGCGCCCGGTGGCGTCGGACAGCGCCTTGATCACCGCGGCGGCCCATACGCCGGCCGGATCGAGCACGGTGATCATGCGTGCGGCCGAGTCGAGGTCTGCACGGGCGGTCGCGAAGTGCTCGCGGATCGCCTGCGCCGGCGAGCCACTGACGACGAGGTCGGTGACGTGGCGGTCGACGATCTGCCCGCGCGGCGTCACCTCGCTGTTGACGGTCTCCAGGATGGCAGTGGCCGCGAAGCCGGTGTCGGGCTCCTCGTCCGCGTCGACGAAGCGGCGGGTCCGGGTCGGGTCCTCGGGGCCGCCGAGGTCACCGAAGAGGCTGGTCAGCATCGCCGTCTCCGTTGGCGTGAATCGCATGAGGCGACAAGCAAGGGATGTTGCCGCTTCGAAAAGCAGTGTAGTGCCCCACTCGTGGGGCGCTGTTGCCAAAGGTGAAGGAGCAGGCGGGGATGACGGCGAGGGCGCAGCGCGGCGGGCGCTCCGACAGCTGCGGCGCCGGCGCACCGCATCCGCGACACCGCGATGGGCGGGATTTCCCACACGTGGTCGCGCACGCGGCCACGCCGACGCCTACAGTTGAGGGCTGTCGATCCCGCGCCGCCGGCATGACCGCCACCACCGCCCCCGCTCCCATTGGCCAGGACGCTCGCACGATCGGCCTGGTCGGGCTCGCACACGGCACCTCGCACTTCTTCCACCTGTTGCTGCCCCCGCTCTTCCCGTTCTTCATCCGGGACTTCGGGCTGACCTACTCGGAACTCGGCCTTCTGGTGACCGTGTTCTTCGTCGTCTCGGGCATCGGACAGGCCCTCGCCGGCTTCCTTGTCGACCGCATCGGCGCGCGGCCGGTCCTGTTCGCGGCGCTGGCCTGCTTCGGGCTCGCCGGTGCGGCCACGGCCATGGCCGACGGCTACACCGGGCTCGTGATCGCGGCGCTGCTCGCCGGCATCGGGAACTCGCCGTTCCACCCGGTCGACTTCACGATCCTGAACAAGCGGGTCTCGTCCCCGCGCCTCGGTCACGCCTTCTCGGTCCACGGCATCAGCGGCAACCTCGGCTGGGCGGCCGCGCCGGTCTTCCTGACGACCCTGGCGGCCGCCACCGGCTCGTGGCGCGTCGCGGCGCTCGGCGCGGGCCTGTGGGCGCTGGCCGTGCTCGCGCTGCTGCTGTGGCATCGAGATGCGATCGACGACCGGTCCGGCACCTGGGGCCACGACCGGGCCCCCGGCGCCCGCAATGTCGCCGGTGCGGCCGCGGAGCACCCGATGGCGTTCCTGCGCTTGCCCTCGGTGTGGATGTGCTTCGCATTCTTCTTCTTCAGCACGGCGGCGCTGGCCGGCATCCAGAGCTTCTCGGGTCCGTCCCTCGAGGCGATGTACGGGCTGCCGCTGTCGGCCACGGCTTTCGTGGTCACCGGCTACATGCTGTCGGGCGCGGCCGGCATGGTCGTCGGTGGGTTCCTGGTGGCGCGCGCCGAACGCCTGGAGCGGGTCATCGCGTGGTGCATGGCCGGATCGGCGGCGGCCCTGCTGCTGGTCGCCAGCGGATGGCTGCCCGGGGCGGCTGCGGCGGTGGTCGTGGCCCTGGCCGGTTTCGGAACCGGGCTGGCCGGGCCCTCGCGCGACATGCTGATCAAGCAGGCGTCGCCGCCTGGGGCGACCGGCCGGGTCTACGGCACCGTGTACTCGGGGCTGGACATCGGCTTCGCGACCGCGGCCCCGGTGTTCGGCTGGTTGCTGGACCACGGCCATCCGTCGGCGACCTTCTCCGGCGCCGCGCTGCTGCTGCTGTGCGGCGTGGCCTCGGCGTCGGCGGTCGGGCTGGCGGTGCGGCGGCGCGCCACTCCGGCCGGGGCGGCGGCATGAGGCTGCCCGTTCGCAAGGCGGGCAGCGCCGCGCGGCTGCGCCACGACGGACCCTCTCGCGGCGCGGGTCCGGCAGGCCTCGCCGCGTGCCCCGACAGGGGGGTCGCGTGAGCCTGCGCCTGGGTGGCCATGCCCTGGTCGAAGCGCTGATCGCGCAGGGCGTCGACACCGTGTTCGGGGTGCCGGGCGAGAGCTTTCTCGCGGCCCTCGACGGCTTCCACGAGCACCGGGATCGCATCCGGTTCATCGCCTGTCGCCAGGAGGGGGGTGCTGCCTTCATGGCAGAGGCACAGGGCAAGCTGACCAGCCGACCAGGCGTGTGCTTCGTCACGCGCGGGCCGGGCGCGACCAACGCCAGCATCGGGGTGCACACGGCCTTCCAGGACAGCACGCCACTGGTCCTGCTGGTCGGCCAGGTGGCGGCCGACCAGCGCGACCGCGAGGCCTTCCAGGAGCTCGACTACCGGCAGTTCTTCGGGCCGGGCACGCTGGGCATGGCCAAGTGGGCGGCCGAGGTGCCGTCGGCCGACCGGCTCCCGGAGTACCTGTCCCGGGCCTTCCACACCGCGATGCAGGGCCGACCCGGGCCGGTCGTGCTCGCGCTGCCCGAGGATGTGCTGGCTGCGCGCACCTCCGCGCCGGTGCTGCCGCGTGCCGAGCCCGCACAGGCATGGCCGGCGCCCGGGGCCCTGCGCGACCTGCGCCAGCGGCTGCTCGCGTCGCAGCGGCCGTTCGTCGTGCTGGGCGGTAGCGGCTGGGACGCCGCGAGTGCCCTGGCGCTCCAGCGCTTCGCCGAGAACTGGCAGCTGCCGGTCGGCTGCGCCTTCCGCTTCCAGGACCTGTTCGACAACGATCATCTGCAGTACGCCGGCGACGTCGGCATCGGCCTCAACCCGCGCCTGGCCGAGCGCATCCGCAACGCGGACCTGGTCATCGCCGTCGGCGCGCGGCTCGGCGAAATGACCACGGGCGGCTACACGCTGCTTGCGGCGCCGCGTCCCGCGCAGCGGTTGGTCCACGTGCATGCCGGCGCCGAGGAGCTTGGCCGCGTGTATGCGGCCGACCTGCTGATCCAGTCGTCGATGAGCGCCGCCGGCAAGGCGCTGGAGTCGGTGGCCGCGCCCGCGTGGGTGCCCTGGGCCGAGTGGACACGCCACGCCCGCGCCGACTACGAGGCCAACCAGTCGAGCACTGCCGTCGAGCCACTCGATCTGGCGCAGGTCGTGCGCACCGTGCAGCGTCTCGCGCCCCAGGACACCGTCTACACCAACGGGGCAGGCAACTTCAGTGCCTGGCTGCACCGCTTCGCGCGCTATCGCCCACTTCACCGCGTCGGCCGCACGCAGCTCGCACCCACCGCCGGGGCGATGGGCTACGGTGTGCCGGCGGCCGTCGCGGCGTCGCTGCTGCAACCGCATCGCACGGTCGTGAACTTCGCAGGTGATGGCGACTTCCTCATGACCGGGCAGGAGCTGGCCACGGCGCGCGCGTACGGTGCAGGCACCGGCGCTGGACGTCTCGTCAGCATCGTCGTCGACAACGGCAGCTACGGCACGATCCGCATGCACCAGGAGCGCGAGTTCCCGGGCCGGGTGAGCGGCAGCGACCTGTACAACCCCGACTTCGCGGCGCTGGCCCGCGCGTACGGCTGGCGCGCCGAGCGCGTCGAGCGCACGGCTCACTTCGAGGGGGCGTTCGCCGACGCCCTGACGGCGGACCGGCCCACGCTGCTGCACCTCAGGCTCGACGTCGAGGTGATCTCGCCGCGCACGACGATCACCGCGCTGCGTGCGGCCGCCTCCCCGACCTCGACGCCATGATGATCGCTGCCACGCCCTCGACCTGTGACCTGTGCGACGCCCACAAGGGCGACCTCTCAGGCGCCTTCCGGGTGCTGCCGCCGGTGTTCCGCTCGTTCGGCGGGCGCGCGGCCTTCCACGGCCCGGTGGCCACGGTGAAGTGCTTCGAGGACAACAGCGCGGTCAAGGCGGCGCTCGAGTCCGACGGCACCGTCGAGACCCCGACGGGCCGGGTTGGCCGGGTGCTGGTGGTCGATGGGGGTGCCTCGCTGCGCCGGGCGCTGGTGGGCGGCAACATCGCGGCGGCCGCGGCGCGCAACGGATGGGCGGGCGTGGTGGTCGACGGCGCCGTGCGCGACGTGGCCGAACTCGCCGCCTGCGACGTCGGTCTGCTCGCGCTCGCGCTGATGCCGCTGCCCACCGAGCGGCGCGGCGAAGGTCAGCGCGAACTGCCGGTGCGGGTTCAGGGTGGGTGCGTCCCGGTGACTGGCTGTACGCCGACGCCGACGGCGTGGTGGTGGCGGACCGACCCCTGCACGAGCCTTCCGAGCCGGCGCCCTGAGCGCCGCCACGGGCGCCGCCTCGGCGCCGCGATGCGGGTGATCCCGCTTGGTCGCCCCGCAGGGTCCTCCTAGAGTGCCCCGGTCAATCGTTTGCCCGGAGGCCCGCCATGTCGCACCAGACCAAGTACCTGCTCGAGGAGAGCCAGCTCCCCAAGTATTGGTCTGCCGCCACCGCTGCACCCGGGCACCCTTCAGCCGATCGGCCCGGCCGACCTCGCGCCGCTTTTCCCGATGTCGCTGATCCTGCAGGAGGTCTCGCAGGAGCGCGAGATCGAAATCCCCGAGCCGGTGCGCGAGGTGTTCCGGCTGTGGCGCCCGAGCCCGCTGTACCGCGCGCACCGCCTCGAGAAGGCGCTCGGCACGCCGGCCAAGATCTTCTACAAGTACGAGGGCGTGAGCCCGGCGGGCAGCCACAAGCCCAACACCGCCGTGCCGCAGGCGTTCTTCAACATGAGCGAGGGGGTGAAGAAGCTCACCACCGAGACCGGGGCGGGCCAGTGGGGCACGTCGCTGGCGTTCGCCGGCTCGCTGTTCGGCATCGAGGTGACGGTGTTCCAGGTGCGGGTGTCGTACGACCAGAAGCCGTACCGCCGCGCGGTGATGGAAACCTACGGCGCACGCTGCGTGGCGTCGCCGTCGATGGAGACGAACTACGGCCGCAGCGTGCTGGCCGCGCGACCCGACCACCCGGGCAGCCTGGGCATCGCGATCAGCGAGGCGGTCGAGATCGCCGCCACGCACGAGGACACCAAGTACGCGCTCGGCTCGGTGCTCAACCACGTGCTCATGCACCAGTCGATCATCGGCCTGGAGGCGATGGAGCAGATGCAGATGGCCGACGCCTGGCCTGACGTGGTGGTGGGCTGCACCGGCGGGGGCAGCAACTTCGCGGGCATCGCCTTCCCGTTCATCGGCCACGGACTGCGCGGCGGGCCCAAGCCGCGCATC
>JALOSQ010000116.1 GCA_025458335.1 Ideonella sp. | reverse complement strand
ACGACGCGCACGCGCAGTCCCTGGCCCGGGTAGCGGGTGAGGGCCTCGGTACCGGCCCGGCCCGGCACGAAGTACGGCGAGACGAGGTCGACCTCGCGCAGCGCCTGGCCGAGTGCGCGGTCGAGCTGCACGACCAAGAGGTCCGACAGCGCGGACTCGCCTGCGGCCTTCGCGGGGGGATCGACGACAAGCCGCACCGGCACCCACTGCAGGTCGAGCCGCCCCGCGGCCAGGTCGACGGCCAGCGGCGTGGCCCGCAGGGCCTGGGCGTAGTCGCCCCGCACGCGTTCCGTCGGCGCGTTGCGCTCGTGGATCGGGTGCGAAGCCGGTGGTGCCGCGCCCGCGGCGGCGGCCGCCTGCTCGGGCAGCAGCAAGGCGATCGGATACGCCAGCGTGCTGTTCCAGTATGCGTCGAAGGCGCCCGCCACTTCCGTGGCGATCGGTCCCGCGGCGAGCACGTCGAGATCGGCGAAGTCCAGGCTCTCATCGGCCCCGAAGTAGACGTCGCCGATGTTGCGCCCCCCCACGAGGGTGACCTGGGCATCGGCGGTCAGCGACTTGTTGTGCATGCGCCGGTTCAGCCGGCTGAACTCGGTGAGGTAGCCCAGCGGCTTGAACCCGCGATGCACGAACGGGTTGAACAGGCGAACCTCGATCGACGGGTGGGCGTCGAGTCGCGCCAGTGGCTCGTCGAGACCGGCGATGCCGTTGTCGTCCAGCAGCAGGCGCACCCGCACCCCCCGCTGTGCCGCTTGCGCGATCTCCTCGAGCAGCCACCGCCCGGTCGTGTCGTCGCGCCAGATGTAGTACTGGATGTCGAGCGAGCGTTCGGCCGCACGCACCAGCAGCACCCGCGCGGCGAAGGCCTCGAGCGGATCGCTCAGCGGTCGCACGCCACTGCGGCCATCGCCTGGGTCCGTCGCACGCACGGCGCGGCCGAGCGCGGTCGCCTGGGTGTCGGTGGCATGGGTGTCCAGCGCTCGCGGGGGCAGGGGCGGCAGGCTGCCGCACGCTGCCAGCAGCGCGCACGCGAGGAGGAGGGCCACCGCGCTCGCGCCCCGACACTGCCGGCGCAGCCGATGCCCATTGGTGGTGCGATCCGTCATCTCACCCACGGCGCAGCGCACGCTTGAGGCCGAACACCGGCGCCAGGAGCCACGGGGCCCGCGCATACACGAACATGCGAAGTCGCACGCCCCATGGCACCGGCGTGGCGCCGCGAACCGCACGCCAGGCGGCCGCGGTCGACGCCGCCCCGAACATCTCGGCAATGAAGCGCTCGCGCGCGAGCTGGGGCGCGAGCACCGGCTCGACAGCGGCGACGGCGCCTGGCCCCATCGCGCTCGCGTCGCCAAGCATCAGCGGCAGCTCGACCAGCGCGTGCCGGTTGTTGGCCCGCAGGCGCCGTACCACCTCGTCGGCCGACGTGGTCCGCACCCGGCGCGAGATGCCGCCGCGCCGGTAGCGCACCAGCGGCTCGGGCAGCGTGATGGCCCCTCCGCTGCCGATCGCGCGGAACACCATCACGAGGTCCTCGGCCACCACGCCTTCGGGCAGGCCGCCGAAGCGGTCGAGCAGCCGGCGGGTCCAGCACTGGGCGGCGCCGATCACGTATGGCCGCTCGCGTGCCCAGTCCGCCAGCGTCTGCCACTGGGCCAGATCGCTGGGCCGCAGCACGTCGTGCACCCGGCCCGCCTGGTCGAGATCCTCGACCCAGCCGGCGATCAGGTCGGGCCTGCGTCCGTGCGCCTCCCAGGCCGCCACGCAGCGCGACACGCGGTGCGGGAGCGATACGTCGTCGCCGGCCGCGACGAACAGCAGCTCCGCGTCGGTGAGCGAGGCCGCATGCGACAGGTGGGCTCCGATGCCGAGGTTGCGCGGGTTGCGATTCAACCGGACCCGATGCGAACCGCGATAGTCGGCCGCCCGGGCCTGCATGCGGGCGAACGTGTCATCCGGCGACGCGTCGTCGGACAGCACGATGTCGAGCGCGGGGTAGTCCTGAGCGAAGGCGCCGTCGATGGCGGCGTCGATGGTGGCCGCCTGCCGGTAGGCGATCAGCAGCAGCGCGGCCCTCGGTGTCGCGGACACACCCGATGTCACACGCGTTTCCACGCCAGGAAAGTCTGCACGGCGGGGTTGTGGGGATCGCGTCGGAGCTCCAGATCGAAACCCGCGGCGCGGACCCGATCGGGGAAGTCACCGCCCAGCTCCCAGAACACCAGGAAGTCGTCGCTGCCGGTCGTCGGGGCGCCGTGGTGGCTGGGGGGCAACAGGTGGCGGATCGTTCCCCCTTCGAGGCGTGCGCGCTGCCGGGTCGGGCGGTCCTCGACCATCGGCACGCTGAACACATGGCAGCCGCCGGGGCGCAGGATGCGGCGTGTCTCCCGCAGGGCCTGGTCGAGGTCGGGGACGTGCTCGAGCACGTCGGAGGTCACCGCGAGGTCGAAGGAGCCGTCGGGGTAGCTGAGCTGGCCGAGGTCCTCGGACGGCACCGCCGGGTCTCGGCTGCCGTACTCCGAATGCCTAAGCCCGGGGCAGCGCCGCAGGTAGCGATGCAGGTTGCCCGCCGAGTTGATCTCGGCGATGGAAAGGGCCCGGGCGCGTGGATCGCGGAACAGCTCGGCCAGGTGCCGTGCGTGGGTGCCGGCGCGGGCGTTGGCGGCCTCGACGATGCCTGCGGCCAGCTGGCCTGCCCGAAGGCTGGAGCCGCACCACGCGCAGCGGCTGCCTTCACGGCGATTCATCCAGCCTGCCCAGCGCTCGTCGAGCTCCCAGGCCGCGATCAGCTCGGGCCACAACGAGTCGCGATGCAGGAGCTGGCCAGCAAAGCCGCAGGTGCCGCAGGGCGGCCCCCCGGCCCGTCGCGCCGCGTGGATCTCGCGGGCGCGCCGACCGGCGCGTCGCAGGCGGTGCCAGAGCGAGCTCATGCGAGGTCGGAACGTTGGGCGAGGGCTCAGGGCTTGGACAGCAGGTCGCCCAGGATCTTGGTCTTGAGCCCGCGCCGCAGGGCCTTGGGCGTGGCGGTCATCCGGTAACGGTCGTCCAGCCGCTGGCGAAGCCCGGTGTCGAGCCGCTCGGGCCCACCTTGGCGCAAGCCGACGAAGTACAGGTCGCGGGTGACGAAGTTGGTCCAGAAGCCCCAGTCGGTCAGCCAGCCCGACAGGTGCAGGGCGCCCTCGATGTCGCGGGCCGTGAGGTTGCGGTAGTAGTCCCAGCGGGCGGCGGTGGTGAAGGGCGATGCATCGGGGTTGGTGCGGGTCGTGCCGTGCTCGAGGCGCCCGGTGGTGGCGCAGCTCATCAGCACCATGCCGCCCTCGCGCGTCATGCGCAGCATGTTGGCCAGCGTCTCGCGCCAGTACGGGTTGTGCTCGAGGCACTCCGCCGAGATGGTGGTGTCGAAGTGGCCCGACGGAAAGCCCACCAGCTGCCCTTGCACGGCCAGGTCGACGCCCGGCCCGAGCTGCAGGTCGACGCCGGTGTAGTCACAGCCTTCGAAGACCTCGCGCACCGAGCCGTTGATGTCGAGCGAGCCGACCTCGAGCACGCGCACGTTCCGGAACGCGGCAGGGTAGACGTCCTTCACGTAGTGGAAGAACTCGGCTTGCTCGGGATGGGCCATGGTCGGGTCGGGACGGTCGCTTCGAGGTGGCGGACGAGGCGCGGGTGACGGTTCGCTACGGCGGCCGGTCGGCGCCGACCGGCTTCATGCCGGCCGGGGCTCCGCGGCGATGGCGTGCCGCTCGGCTCCCAGCGACTCGAACACCGCCGCCAGGTCGTGGAGCATAGCGGTGCTCTGGTGACGCTCCGCCAGCGCCCGGCACGGCGGCGCCAGGCGGGCCCGGTCGGCGTGCGCGGCGGCCTGCAGGCCGCGCGCCACGTCCTCGACGTCGTCGGGCTCGACGCGCCAGCCGTGCACGCCGTCCTCGATGAGCTCGGCCACGCCCGCATGCCGGGACACGACGACCGGCACGCCCATGGCCAGCGACTCCAGGCCCACCAGCCCGAAGGTCTCGAAGAAGGAGGCCAGCACCGTCGCATCGGCCATTGCGTACCAGGGTCGAACGTCGACCTGCGGTCCGACGAAGCGGCAGCGGCCGGCGATACCCAGTCGCTGAGCCAGGCGCGTGAAGCGCGCCTGGCGTCGATCCTTGCCCACGACGAACAGGACGAAGTCCAGCCCGCTGCGCGCCAGCGCCCGCAGCACCGGTTCCAGGCCCTTGTTCTCCCAGCCCCCGCCGATGAAGGCGAACGTGAGCCGATCGCCGATTCCGTGCTCGCGCCGGAGGCGCTGACGGTTCTCATCGCGCCACACCGGATCGAACCGCGACAGGTCGATGCCGTTGTAGACCACGTGAAGCCGGGCCGGGTCCACGCCGTACCATCGCTCGAGGTCGTCACGCACGCGCCCGGACACGCAGATCACCGCCTTCAGGGTGCCCGATGCAAACAGGCGCGACTCGGCCTGCGCCGTGTACCGGGTGTGGGCGTTCAGCGCCATCGCCATTCGCTGCAGCACCGACGACCGACGCTGGCGCGTGGCCACGAACTCACGGTGGCAGCCGCCGCCGGCGATGTAGACGTCGATGCCCGGGATCTTCTGGTCCGACACGACCAGGTCGAAGCCCGAGAGCCGCTCGGACGTCATGGCGCGCTCGAAGCTCCAGTCGCGCCAGGTCGAACCGAGGTGAAACGGATCCACCACCTGGACCTCGACCCCCTCGGGCCGTGCGCCCGACCACTCGCGAACGAGCATCGTCACGCGCGCGCCGCGCGCGGCCAAGGCGCGCACGATCTCGTCGATCATGCGGGCGCCGCCACCGAACGGCGTGTACTTGGGGTGGATCACGGCGACGTGCATGGCCAGACGGATGCGGCGGTGCCGTGGTTCAACGCGCCGGTCCGGGTGCTGGCTGGCCGGTCACGACCCAGCTGCCATGGCGCCCGCCGAGCGTCACGCCAGCCCCGCGATGCGGTTGGCGCGCTTGAGCCGCAGCGACCAGTCGGCGCGTCGCTGCGCGCGCTCGAGCGCCGTGCGGTCGGCGGCGTCGAGCGTGCGGCCGGCAAGCGCCGCGTCGAGTGCGCCGCGCGGCACCGGCTCGCCACGGCGCAGGCAGATGCGATCGAAGTCGCGCTGGCTGATCCCCCACTTGTGCAGGAACTGCAGCCGCCCGTCGTTCTTGACGATCCGCCCCGTCGACACCGTGGCGAAGTGATAGACGAAGGCGTCGCCGAGCCCGAGGTACACCCGGCAGCCGGCGTGCCAGAGCTTCATCGAGAAGTCGTTGTCGCTGCTCATGCCCGGGCTCAGCTCGGTGCTGTAGCCGCCGACCTCGGTCCACAGGGCACGCGGCACCAGCGTGGGCGGCCAGGTCGAGCCGAGCCAGTGGTCGCGCGCCAGGCGGGGCAGGGCGGCGATCAGCTCAGCCTCGCGGTAGCCGGCGGGGTCGCGGCCGAAGTCGGCGGCCACGGCGCAGGGGTTCTTGCCGGCGCCCGGTTCGATCATGGTGGCCGACAGGCTGAAGGGGCGCTCGCCGAGCCTCTGGGCCACCTCGACCAGCCGCGCATCCCAACCCGGCAGCACCGCCATGTCGTCGTTCAGGTAGACGAGGTACGGCTGCGTGGCCAGCGCCGCCACGCGGTTGACCGCAAAGCAGATGCCGATGTTGCCGGGGCTGTGCGTGTGGCTCAGGCCCTCGGCGCGCACCCAGTCGAGGGAGCCGTCGGACCCGTCGTTCACGTGCACCAGGATCTCGGCCGGTACCCGGCCATGTCGGCGGATGCTGTCGACCGCCAGCCGCAGGTACGCGAGGTTGTTCCAGGTCGGGATGACGATCGACAGCACGGCAGACGCGCCCTCGCTCAACCCTTGGCCGGTGCGGGCGCCAGCACCATGCCCTTGGGCACCCGCCCCATCAGGAAGAACTCGTCGTTGGGCCGCATCGAGATCAGGTTGGCCATGCGGTTGGACAGGCCGAAGAATGCGGTGATCGCGCCGATGTCCCAGATGTCCTCGTCGGTGAAGCCATGGGCTCGCAGCGCGGCGAAGTCCTCTTCGACGATCGTGGCCGACGCGGTGCAGACCTTGAGCGCGAAATCGAGCATCGCGCGCTGGCGCAGCGTGATGTCGGCCTTGCGCGGGTTGACCGCGATCTGGTCGGCCACGAGCGCGTTCTTCTCGTACACACGCAGGATCGCGCCGTGGGCGACGACGCAGTACAGGCAGTCGTTGGCCGCGCTGGTGGCCACGATGATCATTTCCTTCTCGCCCTTGCTCAGGCCCGACTCGCGCAGCAGCAGCGCGTCGTGGTAGGCCAGGAAGGCGCGCAACTCGTCGGGCCGGTGTGCCAGCGTGAGGAACACGTTGGGCACGAAGCCGGCCTTGGCCTGCACCTCGAGGATGCGCGTGCGCAGGTCCTCGGGCAGGTCGGCCAGTGCGGGCACGGGATAGCGGCTGATCGGGCGGGCGGGGACGGTCATGGCAGGCTCCTGGCGGAGGGGGTCGGGGCCGGACGTGATGAGGGCCGGTGACGGTGAAGTGGCTGGAGTAGGCGTCGGGCCGGGACGGGAGTGAGGGGCAGGGTGGCGCATCACCCGGCCGTGGCCACGGCTCGCGGGTCGGCGTCGGCCAGGGTCGCGGCGCTGCCGCCGCCGAACTGCATGGCGTGCAGGCGGGCGTACAGGCCGCCACGGGCCAGCAACTCGGCATGCGGACCCTGCTCCACGATGCGCCCACCCTCGAGCACGACGATGCGATCGGCCCTGCTCCACGATGCGCCCACCCTCGAGCACGACGATGCGATCGGCGCGCTCGATGGTCGACAGGCGGTGCGCGATCACGAGGCTCGTTCGGCCCTGCATCAGCTGCTCGAGCGCCTGTTGTACCAGCCGCTCCGACTCGGTGTCGAGGGCCGAGGTGGCCTCGTCGAGGATCAGGATCGGCGCGTCCTTGTAGATGGCGCGGGCGATGGCCAGGCGCTGGCGCTGGCCGCCCGACAGACGACTGCCGTTGTGTCCGATCGGCGCGGCCAGCCCCTCGGGCTGGGCCTGTGCGAAGTCCAGCAGGTTGGCCGCGCGCAGCGCGGCGGTGACGCGCGCCTCGACATCGGGCGGCAGCGGACCGCCATCGGCCGGCACGCGCTCGTCGCCGAGCGCCACGTTGGCCGCGATCGAGTCGTTGAACAGCACGACGTCCTGGCTGACGAGCGCGAACTGCCGGCGCAGGGCGGCCATGGCGAACTCGTTGACCGGCCGGCCGTCGAGCGTGATCGTGCCCTCGCTCGGGTCGAGGAAGCGCGGCAGCAGGTTGACCAGGGTCGACTTGCCGGCGCCCGAGGGGCCGACCAACGCGACCGACTCGCCGGGGCGGATCTCGAGCGTGATGTCGGCCAGCGCATGTGCGGCGGCCCCTGCATAGCGCAGGCCGACATCTTGCAGCCCGAGGTGTCCGGTGCTGCGGCCCGGGTCATGCGTGCCGCCGTGCTCGACCGGCGTGTCCTCGGCCAGCGCGATGCCGCGCTCCAGGGCGGCCAGGCCCCGCGTGATCGGACCGGCGATCTCCGACAGGTGCTTGATCGGCGCGATCAGCATCAGCATCGCGGTGATGAAGGCCACGAAGCCGCCCACCGACACGCCCTGGGCCTGGCTCTGCCACAGGGCCACCACGATGACCGCCGACAGCGCGCAGGCTGCGAGGATCTGCGTGATCGGCGTCATCGCCGCCGCGGCCATCACCGACTTCAGCGTGAGCCGCCTCAGGCGGTCGGCCACGCGATGGAAGCGCGTGCCCTGCGCGGGTCCGGCGGCGTGCAGGCGCACGATCTTCCAGGCCAGCGTGTTTTCCTCGACGCCGTAGGCCAACTCGTCGACCGAGGACATCATCTCCACCGTCAGCCGGTGCAGCCGCCGGCTGAGCGAGCGCATCACCCAGGCGACCGCCGGGAACAGCACCGCCACGAACATCGTGAGCTGCCAGTTCAGGTACAGCAGGTACCCGAGCAGCGCCACGAGCGTGAGCGAATCGCGCGCGAGCGCCAGCACCGACGAGGTCAGCTGGGTCGCGCCATGGTTGACCTCGTAGGCAACGGTGTTGGTGAGCTGGCTGGCCGACTGGCGGGTGAACAGCCCCGGGTGCGCGGCCATCAGGCGCGCGAACATCGCCTCGCGCAGCTGCAGCACCGCGCGCGACGAGGCCCACGACAGCGCGTACTGCGCGACGAAGCCGGCCGCGCCGCGGATCGCGAACAGACCGACGATCGCCACCGGCACCGCCCACAGCGGCAGGGCCTGCGAGGCGAAGCCCCGGTCGAGCAGCTGCTTGAGCAGCGCCGGGATCATCGGCTCGGTCAGCGCGCCGACGATGCTCGCCAACGCCGCCACGCCCAGCCCGAGGCGGCTCGAGCGGAAGTACGGGGCGATGCGGGCCAGCCGCTGCTTGAGCGGCGGCACGGGGTCGGTCATGGCCGGATTATCGCGAGGCACAATCCGGCCCCTGTCCACGACCTCCCGCGCGCCGCCGATCCGCCCGCCGTCGAGCCCGACAGCGACCGTGTCGTCCCTGCGCGCGGCGATCGCATGAGCGCCCCCGCGCTGTCGGTCATCCTCATCACCCGCAACGAAGCCGACGGCATCGCCGACTGCCTGCGCAGCGTCGCCTTTGCCGACGAGTGGATCGTCGTCGACCAGTCGAGCACCGACGGCACCGCCGAGATCGCCCGGTCGATGGGCGCGCGGGTCGAGGTGACGGCCGACTGGCCGGGCTTCGGCGCGCAGAAGAACCGCGCGCTCGCCCTGGCCACCGGGCGTTGGGTGCTGTCGATCGACGCCGACGAGCGCGTCACGTCCGAACTGGCGGCCGAGATCCGGCGGGTCGTGACCGCCGAGGCGCCAGGTTCTCCGGGTGCCGGGGCGCCATCGGAAGGGTTTTCAGAGGCGGCGGCTGGTTACCGCCTGTCACGCCTGTCGAGCTTCTGCGGGCAGTGGATGCGCCACGGGGACTGGTACCCTGACCGGGTGCTTCGCCTGTTCCTCCGCGACCAGGGTCGCTTCACCGATGACCGCGTGCACGAGCGGCTCGAGGTCCGGGGCCGCGTCGCCGACCTGAAAGGCGACCTGCTGCACCTGACCATGCCCGACCTGCACGACGCCCTCGACAAGCTCAACCGCTACAGCACCGGTCGGGCCGCCGACCTGCATGCCCGCGGTCGCCGGGGCGGGCTCTGGGCGGCGCTGTCGCACGGGGGCTGGGCCTTCGTGCGCTGCTATATCCTCAAGCTCGGCTGCCTCGACGGGCGCCTGGGCTTCGTGCTCGCGGTCTACGTGGCCGAGACGACCTACTACCGCTACCTCAAGCTCGGCATGCTGTCCGGCGGCGCGCCTATGGGATCGCGCGCCGCGCCCGAGTGAACCCGCGGCCCGGAAACGGGTCATCAGCTTCATGATGAAACGACGGATCTTTCTCGCGCGCGGTGCCGCGCTGCCGGCTGGGGCCTTGACGCTCGGTGTCGTGGCGCCGCCTGCGCGGGCGCAGTTCCGGGTCGAGATCAGCGGGGTTGGCGCGACCCAGGTGCCGATCGCGATCGCGAGGTTCCGCGACGAGTCGGCCGCGCCGACGGTGTTGTCCGACATCGTCCGCGCGAACCTGGAGCGCAGCGGCGTGTTCCGCAACGTCGACACCGGCGAAGCGCCGCTCGACGAGCGCCGGCCGCCGAACTTCGCCGAGTGGCGGGCGCGTCCGGCCGATGCGCTGGCCGCGGGCTCCGTCGCGCGGCTGGCCGATGGTCGCTTCGACGTCCGCTACCGGCTCTGGGACGTGGTCAAGGGGACCGAGCTGCTGGCGCAGAGCTCGGCCGTGGCCCCGGCTGACCTGCGGCTGGCCGCGCATCGCATCTCGGATGCGATCTACGAGAAGCTCACGAACGACAAGGGCGTGTTCGCGACCCGCATCGCCTACGTGACGCGCACCGGCAACCGCTTCGCGCTGCGGGTGGCCGATGCCGACGGCGAGGGCGGGCAGGTGGCGCTCAACAGCCCCGAGCCGATCATCTCGCCGGCCTGGTCGCCCGACGGGCGGGAGCTGGCCTACGTGTCGTTCGAGACGCAGAAGGCGGTGGTCTGGATCCAGGAGGTCGCCACCGGGCGCCGGCGTCAGGTCGCCAACTTCAAGGGCTCGAACAGCGCGCCGGCCTTCTCGCCCGATGGGCAGACGTTGGCGGTGACCCTGTCGCGCGATGGCGGGTCGCAGCTGTTCCTGCTTGGCCGGGACGGCAACAACCTGCGGCGGGTCACCACGAGCCAGGCGATCGACACCGAGCCGGTGTTCTCACCCGACGGTCGCAGCCTGTACTTCGTGAGCGACCGCGGCGGCGGCCCGCAGATCTACCGTACCGGCCCGGCTGGCGGTGCGGTCGACCGCGTGACTTTTTCCGGCAGCTACAACGTCAGTCCCGCGATCAGCCCGGATGGCAGAACTCTGGCCTACATTTCGCGTCAGAGCGGGGCCTACCGGCTGCACGTGCAGGACCTGCAGTCCGGATCGGCACCGCAGGCCATCACCGAGACCGCCGATGACGAAAGCCCGAGCTTTGCCCCCAACGGCAAGCTCCTGATCTACGCCACCCGGGCCCAGGGCCGGGACGTCCTGATGACGACGACGCTGGACGGTCGCATCAAGGCGCGCCTGGCGTCCACGGCTGCTGACGTGCGCGAGCCCGTGTGGGGGCCTTTCGGCCGCTGAGCGGTCGATGGCGAGGGCAGGCAACGCCCGACGATCCCCTCATCACAACCACAACTGGAATCCACGACATGACCACCGTTCACGCCCTGCGCGCCGAGCCGACCCGCCCGGCCGCCTGGAAGCTCGCTGCCCTTGCGGTCGCCGCCGCCACGTTGGCCGGCTGCGCCTCCAAGGTGCCGCTGGACACCAAGCCGCCCGTCGAGAACCGCAGCGGCACCACGGTCGCGCCCGGTGGCGCCGGCACGGCCGGTGGTACCGGGGCACCGGCCGCGCAGTCGACCGTCACCACCGTCGACCTGGCCCGCCAGACCGCCGAGGAGGCGAACCGCGCCGGCCGCGTCATCTTCTTTGACTTCGACAGTTTCGTCGTCAAGGACCAGTTCCGCCCCATCGTCGATGCCCACGCCAAGGCGCTCAACGCCAACCCGCAGCGACGCGTTTCCATCGAAGGGCATACCGACGAGCGCGGCAGCCGCGAGTACAACCTGGCGCTGGGTCAGCGCCGCGCCGAGGCGGTCGCTCGTTCGCTCACGCTGCTCGGGGCCAAGGAGTCCCAGATCGAGGCGGTGAGCTTCGGCGAGGAGCGCCCGGCGGCGCAGGGCAGCAACGAGGACGCCTGGGCGCAGAACCGGCGTGCCGAGCTGAACGTCAAGCCGTGACCGCCGATCCGCGCGTGCTGTACAGAGCCGCCGCGACCCGGGCCGAACGGCCTGGGTTCGCCGCAGCCCGACGGGACGGGGGGCGTTGCCTGGTGACAACCCCGGCCGCGTTGGTGCTCGCGGCCGGCCTGCTGGCGCTCGCGCCGGTACCGGCAACCGCCCAGCTGTTCGCCGACAACGAGGCGCGCCGCGCGATCATCGACCTGCGCGCCCAGGTGGAGAAGCAGGCCGAGGAGGCGCGGGCCGCGGCGGTTCAGCGCGAGAACGCCCTCAACGAGCAGATCGCCCAGCTGCGCAGCAGCATCCTCGAGCTCAACTCGACGATCGAGGCCCTGCGTCGCGAGCTGGCGACGCTGCGCGGCCAGGACGAACAGCTCGCCCGCGAGGTCGCCGACCTGCAGCGCAAGGTCAAGGACTTGCAGGACGGCGTGGACAGCCGGATCCGCAAGCTCGAGCCGATCCGCGTCGAGATGGACGGCAAGGAGTTCCTCGCCGAGCCCGAGGAGCAGCGGCAGTTCGAGGCGGCGCTCGCGTTGTTCCGCTCGAGCGACTTCACTGGCGCGGCGGCCAACTTCGCGGCCTTCCAGCGGCGCTGGCCCACCTCCGGCTACAAGGATGCCGCGCTCTTCTGGCTCGGCAACGCGCAATACGCCAAGCGCGAGCACCGCGAGTCGATCGCGACCTTCCGGCAGATGATCACGGGTGCGCCGAGCCATCCCAAGGCGCCCGAGGCGCTGCTCGCGATTGCGAACAACCAGATCGAGCTGAAGGACCGCGTCGGCGCCCGCCGCACGCTCGACGAGCTGATCAAGAGCTATCCGAACTCCGAGGCGGCCCTGGCCGCGCGCGAGCGCCTCGCGACGCTGCGCTGATCGCACCGCGCTGCGCTTCGGCGGCCCGGGACCGGGGCGGCGCCGTATCGCCGGGCGCGATCGCGGGCATGCCGCCTAGAATTTCGGCATGCAAGAACAAGATGTCCAGGCCCTGGCGGGTCAGGTGCTGTGGCTCGCCTTTTTCGCGGCCATGGTTTTCGGCGCGATTGCCCAGCGCACGCATTTCTGCACGATGGGCGCGGTCTCGGACATCATGAACATGGGCGACTGGACCCGCATGCGGATGTGGGCGATGGCCATCGGCGTCGCGATCCTGGGCTTCAACGCCATGGTCGCGCTGGGCTGGGTGGAGGCCGGCAAGAGCATCTATGCGGGCCCGCGCGTGATCTGGCTGTCGGCTCTGGTGGGCGGATTCCTGTTCGGCTTCGGCATGGTGCTGGCCTCGGGATGCGGCAGCAAGACGCTGGTGCGCGTCGGCGGCGGCAGCCTCAAGTCGCTGGTGGTGTTCTGCGTGCTGGGGCTGGCCGCCTACGCCACGCTGCGCGGCATCACCGGTGTCCTGCGCGTGAACACGGTCGACCGCGTCGCGTTCGACGTCGGCAGTGGCCAGGACCTGCCTTCGCTGTTCGCGGGGGTGGTTGGCGTCGCGGTGCCACAGGCCGCGCTGGTGCTTGGCCTGCTGCTGGGCGGCGGTCTGCTGGTCTGGTCTCTCGCCCGCCCCGAGGGGCGTCGCGGCGAGACCCTGCTTGCCGGGCTCGGGATCGGCACGGTGATCGTTGCGATGTGGTGGATCAGCGGCCACCTCGGCCACCTCGCCGAGCACCCCGAGACACTCGAGGAGGCGTTCCTTGCCACCAACTCGCAGCGCATGGAGTCGCTCACCTTCGTCGCGCCGGTGGCCTACACGCTCGACTGGCTGATCCTGTTCAGCGACAAGAGCAAGGTGCTCACCATCGCGATCGTCACCACCGTCGGCGTCATCATCGGCTCGGCCATCGTGGCGCTGGCCACGCGCACCTTCCGCTGGGAGGGCTTTCGCGACGCCGAGGACACCGCGAACCATCTCGTCGGCGCCGTGCTGATGGGCGTGGGCGGTGTCACGGCGATGGGCTGCACCGTCGGGCAGGGCCTGTCGGGCGTGTCCACCCTCAGCCTGACCAGCTTCATCGCGTTCGCGGCGATCATCGGTGGGGCGTGGGCCGCCCTGCGCTACCAGATCTGGCGCCTGGAGCGGATGGCCTGAGGCGGACGTGGACACGGCCGGCGCGATTGGGCCCATGACCGCGGCAGAGGACGCGTCCTCCGCCCGGGTTGGCGGCGCCGCTGTTGATTCGCGGCCACCCGATGTCGACCTCGAGCGGCGCTTCGGTGGACTGCGGCGCCTGTACGGCGATGCCGGCTATGGGCGACTGCGCGCCGCCCGGGTGGCCGTGGTGGGGGTGGGCGGCGTCGGGTCCTGGGCCGCGGAGGCCCTGGCGCGCAGTGGCGTCGCGGCGCTGACGCTCGTCGACCTCGACCACGTGGCCGAGTCCAACATCAACCGTCAGGTGCAGGCCGTCGGGGCCACGGTCGGCATGGCCAAGGTCGACGCGCTGGCGGCGCGTCTGGCCGACATCCACCCGGGTTGCCGCGTGACGCGGGTCGACGACTTCGCGACGCCCGACAACTGGCCTGCCCTGCTGCCGGCGCCGGTCGACGCGGTGATCGACGCGTGCGACCAGACCGCGGCCAAGCTGGCCCTGGCACGTTGGGCGCTCGAGTGCGACGCGCGCCTGGTCGTGTGCGGTGCCGCCGGCGGCAAGCGGCTGCCGCAGGCCGTGGCAGTCGAGGACCTCGCCGCGGTCACGCACGACCCGCTGCTCGCTGCGCTGCGAAGCCGCCTGCGCAAGGCCGGGTTTGGCGCGGATCGCAGGCGCGGCTTCGGCCT
>JALOSQ010000115.1 GCA_025458335.1 Ideonella sp. | reverse complement strand
GGTGCTGCCGGGTGCGACGACGGGCACCTACGTCGCGTACTCGACCGCCTTGCGCGGCCTGGTCACCGACCTGCGGTACTTCAGCGTCAACGGACAGCGTCGTCTGATCGCGGGCAGCGACCTGAACGACCGCCAACGCATCCGCGAGGACGTGGCGGGCGGCGCGGCGCTGCGCCGCCTGAACTGGCGCGAGGTGCCGGTCACCGACTGACGGCCGGGTGTCAGCGCCGTGTGGGCCAGCGCCCACTGGCTGCCACACGCTGGCCGCTGTTCCCGCGCCCGGTCGGTCGGTCTGATCCGCTCCTCGGCAGGTTGTGGGCCCCCGCCGGGCCCCGCGGGGCCCGCCCGTCGGCGGGCAGCGCGCCTTCAGCAGTGCGCGTCGATCACCTCGGACACGAGGAGGGCGTCGGGCGCCGGTTGCACCTGTGCCCGGCCCAGGCCGTCGAGCACGACGAAGCGGATCTCGCCCGCCTCGGCCTTCTTGTCGTGGCGCATGAGCTCCAGGTAGCGCGCAGCGCCCAGCCTGGGGCCGCGCACCGGCAGGCCCGCACGCGCGACGAGGCGCTCGAGCCGTGGCAGCTCGGCCGGGTCGAGCCGCCCCAGGCGCACCGACAGGTCGGCGGCCATCACCATGCCGCAGCCCACGGCCTCGCCGTGCAGCCACTCGCCGAACCCGAGTCCGGCCTCGATCGCATGCCCGAAGGTGTGGCCGAAGTTGAGGATGGCGCGCAGGCCGCCCTCGCGCTCGTCCTGGGCCACCACGTCGGCCTTGATCTCGCAGGAGCGGCGCACCGCGTGTGCGAGGGCGGCGGGGTCGAGCGCGACCAGGTCATCGACATGGGCCTCGATCCAGTCGAGGAAGGCCGCATCGGCGATCGGGCCGTACTTGATCACCTCGGCCAGGCCGGCCGCCACCTCGCGGCGGGGCAGCGTGCGCAGCACGTCGAGGTCGGCCAGCACGCGCACCGGCTGGTGGAAGGCGCCGATCATGTTCTTGCCGAGCGGGTGGTTGATCGCGGTCTTGCCGCCGACCGACGAGTCGACCTGCGCGAGCAGCGTGGTCGGCACCTGCACGAAGGGCACGCCGCGCATGAAGCACGCGGCGGCGAATCCGGCCATGTCGCCCACCACGCCGCCGCCGAGAGCAACGAGCAGGGTGCGGCGGTCGCAGCCCGACCCGAGCAGGCCGTCGAAGATGCTCTGCAAGGTGGGCCAGTCCTTGTGGTCCTCGCCGTCGGGCAGCACGATCCTGGAGACCGGCCGTTCGAGCGCGCGCCGCAGCGCGTCCTCGACCGCGTCGGCGTACAGAGGCGCCACGGTGTCGTTGGTCACGACCACGACCGACGATGCGCGCGGCAGGCCCTGCCAGGCGGCCGGGTCATCGAGCAACCGCCGCCCGATCAGGATGTCGTAGCTGCGGCCCTCGAGCTCGACCGGGACCCGCAGCGCCGAGGCCGCGCCCTCGGCGACGGTCACGGCGCCGCCTCCGCGGCGGGGGGCGGGTGCGTCGGCGGTGGCGCCGCCAGGGTGGGCGGCTCGGCCAGCGGCAGCGCCCCGCCGAGTTCGAGTTGCATCAGGACCATGTTGACCAGGGTGGGCACCGACGGGCGGCCGGTCTCGAGGACGAAGTGTGCCGCCTGGCGGTACAGCGGATCTCGCTGGACGTGCAGCTCGCGCAGCCGCGCCAGCGGATTGCGCACCTGCAGCAGCGGACGCTGGGTGTCGTGGCGCAGGCGTCGGAACAGCTCGTCCGGCGAGGCGCGCAGGTAGACGCAGGTGGTGGTGTCGTGCAGCAGGGTGGCCATCACGCCACGATGCTGCGCGACCAGTTCGGCGAGCACGCGCTCCTCCTCGTCGCGAAAGGCGGCTTCGCCCTCGCGATCGAAGAACTCGCGGATGGAGCAGCCCAGCCGCCGTTCGATGACGGCATCGGTGTCGACGAAGTCGGCCCCAAGCCGACGCGCCAGGTGGCGGCCGACCGTCGACTTGCCCCCGCCGGGCAGCCCGACCAGGCTGACGATGGTCGCCACGCTCGCCGGGGCGCCGCGGTCAGCGCGCCGCCGACCGCTCGGTGATGATCTTGGGGGTCAGGAAGATCAGCAGCTCGGTCTTGGCGTCGGTCCGGGTGCGGGTGCGGAACAGGTTCCCCACCACCGGGATGTCGCCGAGCAACGGCACCTTGGTCACGTCGTCACGCTGCGACTGGGTGAAGATGCCGCCGATCACCACCGTGCCGCCGTTCTCGACCAGCACCTGCGTCTTGACGTGCTTGGTGTCGATCGCGAAGCCCGCTGCAGTCGACCGGCCAACGCTGTCCTTGTTGACGTCGACATCCATGATCACGTTGCCCTCGGGCGTGATCTGCGGCGTGACCTCGAGCTTGAGGTTGGCCTTGCGGAACTGCAGCGCCGTGGCGCCGCTGGAGGTCGCGGTCTGGTACGGCAGTTCCTCGCCTTGTTCGATCAGGGCCTTGACCTGGTCGGCCGTCACCACGCGCGGGCTCGACACGATCTTGCCCTTGCCGTCGGCCTCGAGCGCGGACAGCTCGAGGTTCAGGAAGCGGTTGGCCGAGGAACCGAAGATCGACAGCGCGAAGCTGGCCGGGTCGTAGTTGTTCTGGCCGATCGCCGGCAGCGTGATGAAGTTCGTGTCGCTGAACGTGCCGGTGGTCTGACCGGTCGAGGCGCCCACGCCGTTCAAGGAGCCGCCGAGGGCGATCCGGCCGCCGCCGATACCCACGCCAGCCGGGTTGCGCTGGTCGTTGAACCCCAGGCGCACGCCGAGCGAGCGGCCGAAGCTGTCGCCGGCCTCCACGATGCGGGCCTCGATCAACACCTGGCGCACCGGGATGTCGATCTTGGAGATCATCGTCTGGATCTCCTCGAGCTTCGACGGGATGTCGGTCACGAACAGCTGGTTCGTGCGCGACTCGAAGATCACGCTGCCACGCGGAGAGAGGATCCGCGTAGCCGTCGTCCCGCCACCACCGCCGCCCACCGTCGTCTGCCCGGTCAACCCGGCGGCCACGTCCTCGGCCTTTGTGTAGTTGAGCTGGAACGACTGGGTGCGCAGCGGCTCGAGCTGGGCGATCTGCGCCTTGGACTCGAGTTCCTGCTTCTCCTTGGCCGCAAGCTCTTCCTTGGGCGCGATCAGGATCACGTTACCGGAGCGGCGCATGCCCAGGCCCTTGGCCTGCAGGATGATGTCGAGCGCCTGGTCCCAGGGCACGTCCTTGAGGCGCAAGGTCACGTTGCCGGTGACGGTGTCGCTGGTGACGACGTTGAAGTTGGTGAAGTCGGCGATGACCTGCAGCAGCGCGCGGACCTCGATGTTCTGGAAGTTCAGCGAGAGCTTCTCGCCGCTGTAGCCCGGGCCCTGCGTGAGCTTGTTCGGATCCTCGCGCTGGGCGCGCACCTCGAGCACGAACTGCGTGTCGCTCTGGTACGCCGAGTGCTCCCAATTGCCGCGCGGCTCGACGACCATGCGCACGCGATCCCCCGACTGCGAGGTCGAGACGATCGCCACCGGCGTGCCGAAGTCGGTCACGTCGAGGCGGCGGCGCAGGCTCTCGGGCGCGGTGGAGCGCAGGAAGTCGACCACGAGGGTGCGCCCCTGCTGGCGGATGTCCACGCCGACCTGCGTGCTCGGCAGGTCGACGACCACCTGGCCGGCGCCGTCCGCGCCGCGGCGGAAGTCGATGCCGCGCAGCGCCTGCGCACCGGCGTTCTGGCTCGGCGCGAAGCTGGGCGACGGCGCCGCGGCGACCGCCGCCGGCGCGGCCTGGGCGACGGACGCGCCGCTGTCGAGCACCAGCAGCAGCACCTTGCCGTCGACCTTCGCCTGGTAGTTCGACGGCTGCTTCAGGTTGAGCACGAGCCGGGTGCGGTCGCCGCCCTGGGCCACGCTGACCGATCGCAGGTTGCCCTGGTTGAGCTCGACGCTGGAACGGCCCAGGGCGTTGGTCACGCCCGGCAGATCGATCGCGATGCGCGGCGGCGTCTGCACCGAGAAGCCGGCCGGCACCGCCGGCAGCGGCTCGGCAAGCTCGATGCGCACGATGTCGCTGCCCGCCTGCTGGGAACTGGTGATCGACTGGATCGCGTTCTGTGCGAAGGCCGAGCCCGCTGCGAGCAGCGAACACGCCAGACCCAGCAGCCCGGCGCGCCAAGCTCCCATCATCTTCTTCTCCTGCGCAATCGTCATCGAGCACTCTCCTGGAGCTGCAGCGCGGTGGTCCGCTCGATCCACTCGCCGGCGGCGTCCTGAACGATCTCCCGCAGCGAGACGGTGGTCTCGGTGATGCGGGTGATCTTTCCGTAGTTCTGGCCGATGTAGTCGCCCGCCTTGACTTGATAGAGCAGGTTATCGACCTTCAGCAGAGCGAACGGCCGCCCTTGCCTCACGAGGCTGCCGACCATCTGCATGCTGTCCAGCGGGTAGGCCTCCAGCGGCTCGCGGCGCCGATTCAACTCCGACGCCAGCAGGGAGTTCGGCTGCCGCGCCTCCTGCTTGAGCGCCACCGCGAGCTTTTGCGTGCTGAATGGGTCCACCCCGGCCGCGGCCTGGTAGGCCTGGGGCTCGAACCGCTTGGGCGCCGGGATCGGCTGCACGCTGGGCTGCACCTCGCGGCGCTGCTGCGCCATCCACTGCTGCAGTTCTTCCTGGTTCGCGCCGCAGCCGGCGAGCGTGGCCGCGGCCAGCACGACCGCGGTGGGGACGATGACGGGTCGGCGGGTCACTTCCTGGCTCCCGGGGCGGCCTGCGCCTTGCGCTGAGCCTCGACCTCTGCCGGGTCGAGGTAGCGATAGGTGCGCGCCGTGGCCTCCATGGCGAGGGTCGCGTTGGCGTCCCGGCCGGCGCTGATGACCATGTTGTGCAAGGTGACGATGCGCGACAGGTTGGCGATGTCGCCCGCGAACGCACCGATGTCGTGGTAGCGGCCCGTCACGCGGATCGCGATCGGCAGCTCGGCGTAGTAGTCCTTGACCGTCACCTGGCCCGGGCGGAACAGCTCGAACTGCAGGCCGCGGCCGAGGCCGGCCTGGTTGATGTCGGACAGCAGCGCGTCCATCTCGGCCTTGCCGGGCAGCTGCTTCTCGAGCTGCGTGACGTACTCCTGGACCTGCAGCTTCTGTTTGCGCAGTTCCGGCAGGTTGACCGCCTGCGCGAGCTTGTTGCGGTAGTCGGCCTTCAGCGCGGGCTCCTTGTCGCGCTCGATCTGGAGCTCGTCGTGAGCGCCAGTCAGCAGCAGGAACCACCCGAGCACCACCACCATCACGGCCAGTACCGCCCAGGTCACGACCTTGGGCAGGGTGGGCCACTGGCCCGGTTCGTTCGGGTTCAGGCCGCGGAACTGGGAGGCGGCCTGCTCGAACACCGAGTTCAGGTCCACGTTCATCGAGCGTGACTTGGTCGCCATGGTCGACGTCCTCAGGGCTTGGCGGCCGCGACCGCGCCAGGTGCCGCAGCGGCGGTGGCCGGGCGGGCCGGGTCAGCCGGCGGGGTGGCCGACGGGCGCTTGATCGCGAGGCGCACCGAGAACTCCGACAGGCGCTTCTGCTCGCGGTTCGCCGCCGAGGCCTTGATCTCCTGCAGCTCGGGCCGCTCGAGCCACTGGGCCGAGCGGCTCATGTTGCGCAGGAACTCGGAGACACGCTCGTTGGTCTGCGCGACACCGACGACGGCGAGGCTCGCGCCGTCCTGGCGGATCGACGTGAAGTAGACCCCTTCGGGCGTCTGCTGCACCAGTTCGTTGAGCACGTGCACCGGCACGTTGCGGTCGAGCTGCAGGTCCTCGACGGCCCGCTGCCGCGCCTTGAGCGCCTCGATCTCGGCGCGCAGGTTGGCCACGTCCTTGATCTCGGCCTCGAGCTTGGAGATCTCGGCGCGCAGGAAGTCGTTGCGCTGCTGCTGGCCGGAGATCATCTGCTGCACGACCAGGTACCACACGCCGACGACCAGCAAGCCGGCGACGGCCGCCACCCCCAGGCCGGCGAAGAACGCGGTCCGGCGCAGCTTGCGCCGCTCCTCGCGGTGCGGCAGCAGGTTGATCAGGATCTGGGGTCGGGCGTCGGTCACTGCACGAACCTCCGCATCGCCAGCCCGCAAGCGGTCAGGTACGACGGCGCCTCGCGGCGCAGCTTGCCTTCACGCACCGAGGGGCCGAGCTTCATGTTCTCGAACGGGTTGACCACCATCGAGGCAAAGCCGGTGAGCTCGGTCACCCGGTCCTTCAGCCCCGGCAGCGTGGCGGTGCCGCCGGCCAGCATCACGTAATGCACCTTGTGGTGCGGGGTGCTGGTGAAGAAGTACTGCAGCGCACGGCCGATCTCCTGCGACAGGCTGTCGACGAAAGGCACGAGCAGCGAGGACTCGTAATCCTCGGGCAGGTCGCCGCTGAGCTTCTTCTGCTCGGCCTCCTCGTACGAGAAGCCGTACTGGCGGGAGATCAGCTGGGTGAGCTGGGAGCCGCCGAAAGCCTGGTCGCGGTCGTACAGCATGTCGCCGTCGCGCAGCACCTTGAGGCTGGTCGTGTCCGCGCCGATCTCGAACAGCGCGACGAGGGCGTCGCGACCCTCGTTCGGGAGCGCCCCCACGATCCGGCCCATCGCCAGCCGCGAAGCATGGGACTCGATGTCGAGGATCACCGGCTTCAGGCCCGCCGCCTCGGCCAGGCCCTGGCGGTCCTGGACGCGGTCCTTGCGGGACGCGGCGATCAGCACCTCCACGTCGCCCACCGAGGTCGGGCTCGGCCCGATCACGCAGAAGTCGAGGCTCACCTCGTCGAGTGAGAAGGGGATGTACTGGTTCGCCTCGGACTCGACCTGCACCTCGAGTTCTTCCTCGCGCAGGCCGGCCGGCAGCATGATCTTCTTGGTGATGACCGCCGACTGCGGCATCGCCATCACGACGTGCTTGGTGCGGGTGCCGCTCTTCTGGACGACTCGTCGCACGGCCTCGGCCACCTCGTCGAACTTCTCGACCTGGCCGTCGGTGATCCAGCCCTTCTCGAAGCTCTCGGACGCAAAGCGCTCGACGACGAGGTCGCCCGCGACGCCCTGGCCGAGCTCGACCAGCTTGACGCTCGAGGAACTGATGTCCAGACCGATCGCCGGCGGGTGTTTCCGGCCCAGCAGCACATCGAGAAAACTCACGTCACCGCCCCCCAAAGCGCCGCACGAACCGCTGCACGGACACCGTCGGATAGTTAAGAAGTCACTTCAATGCTAGCAGCAAAGCCCTTGTGAACCAATGAAGTTTGCCGCTGCAAACGCCCCGTCGCGTGACGTCGGAACGCTCGGTTCGTCCCAATGTAATCGGCCCCCGCGAGCGCGCCGTGAGGCGCATTTCGTGACGATGCGCAACTGTTCACGCTCGATCGGGCGCGGGCAGCCCGATTCCTATAATCCCGGACCTTTTCACGCCCCATGACCGACCCCGCGCGCCGCGCCGACGGCCCATCCCCGAGCCCCGTCTGGCGCCAGGTCGTCGACGCGGTGCCGTCTTGGCTGCGCTGGCCGTTGGCGGCGCTGGGCCTGCTGGTCGGGCTGGGCGCGACCGCCGTCGTCGCCGGCCTGTTGCTGGTGGCGCTGGCGCTGGCGGTGGCCTACCCCAACCTGCCCGAGATCGGCAGCCTGACGGACTACCGGCCCAAGCTGCCGATGCGCGTGTACAGCGCCGATGGCGTGATGCTGGGCGAGTTCGGCGAGGAGCGCCGCAGCTTCACGCCGATCCGCGAGATTCCCAAGGTCATGCAGGACGCCGTTCTGGCTGCCGAGGACTCGCGCTTCTTCGAGCACGCCGGCGTCGACGTGAAGGGCGTCGTGCGCGCGGCGCTGGCGCAGTTCTCCGAGGCGCGCAGCCAGGGCGCCTCGACCATCACGATGCAGGTGGCGCGGAACTTCTACCTGTCCACCGAGAAGACCTTCACCCGCAAGATCTACGAGGTCCTTCTCAGTTTCAAGATCGAGAGCATGTTGACCAAGGAGCAGATCCTCGAGGTCTACATGAACCAGATCTTCCTGGGCCAGCGCGCCTACGGCTTCGCCGCGGCCAGTGAGATCTACTTCGGCAAGCCGCTCAAGGACATCACCGTGGCCGAGGCGGCGATGCTCGCCGGACTGCCCAAGGCCCCGTCTGCCTTCAACCCGATCAACAACCCGCGGCGCGCCACGATCCGCCAGCGGCACATCATCGACCTGATGCTGGACAACGGCTTCATCACCGAGGACCAGCACGCCCAGGCGAAGCAGCAGGTGCTGCAGTACCGAGGCCAGCTCGAGACCGCGGTGCACGGCGAGCATGTCGCCGAGCTGGCCCGCCAGCTCGTGTTCGCGCAATACGGCGAGGAGGCCTACACGCGCGGCCTCAACGTGATCCTGACGGTCGACTCCGACGAGCAGATGGCCGCCTATCGGGCACTGCGCCGGGGCATCATGGACTTCGAGCGTCGCCAGGTGTACCGCGGCCCCGAGGCCTATGCCGACCTGCCCGCGGATCCGGGCACCCTCGACGAGCGGGTGGCCGAGGTGCTGGGCAGCCACCCCGACAACGACGAGATCAAGGCCGCGGTGGTGCTCGAGGCCTCGACGACCCGGCTCGTGGCGATGCTGCGCAACGGCGAGACGGTCACGATCACCGGCGCGGGGCTGCGCCCGGCCGCGTCGGGGCTGGCCGGCCGCAACCCCAAGACGGCCATCAGGCGCGGTGCGGTGGTGCGCCTGATGGACCTCGGCAAGCCCGGCTGGACGATCACGCAGCTGCCCGAGGTCGAGGGAGCCTTCGTCGCGCTCGACCCGGCCAGCGGGCGGGTGCGCGCGATGGTCGGCGGCTTCGACTACTCGCGCAACAAGTTCAACCGGGTGACCCAGGCCCAGCGGCAGCCGGGCTCCAGCTTCAAGCCTTTCATCTACTCGGCCGCGCTGGAGCGCGGCTTCTCGCCGGCCACGGTGATCAACGACGCACCGCTGTTCTTCGATGCGGCCACCACGGGCAGCCAGCCCTGGGAGCCCAAGAACTACGACGGCAACTTCGACGGGCCGATGTCGATGCGCCGCGGGCTGGCGAAGTCGAAGAACATGGTCTCGATCCGCGTGGTCGAGGCCATCACGCCGGATTTCGCGTCGTCGTGGGTGACGCGCTTCGGTTTCGAGGCGGAGAAGCACCCGCCGTTCCTCACCATCGCATTGGGCGCCGGCACCGTCAC
>JALOSQ010000114.1 GCA_025458335.1 Ideonella sp. | reverse complement strand
CCCGCCGGATGGCGCAACGACGGGAACTTCATGTAGCTCCAGGGCCGCACCGACTCCTCGATGAAGTCGAGGTAGCGGTCGACAGGCTGGCCGTCGAGGATCAGCCCGCCATCGGCGCGGCGAGCCCGCAGCCGCCCGTCGTACAGGTCCATCACGCCGCCCTCGCCCACGATCGACAGCATCGCCGCTGGCGTGTGGCCGAACCGGTCGTGGCGCGCACGGTCCGCACCGTAGAGACCCGCGGCGAGGTCCACCGCCTGCTCGCACCAGCCCAGGATACGCGGCAACTCCACCGCCAGGCCCTCGCGTTCGTCCGCGGTCAGGTGGCGGTTCACGCCCCCCGGCACGGCGCCGGTGCCGTGAACCCGCTTGCCAGCTGTCAGGCGGATGACCTCCTGGCCGAAGCGACGCAGCATCACGCCCTGGCGCGCGATCGCGGGATGCGCCTCGGCCACGCCGAGGATGTTCCGGCGCGCCGGCTCGCTGTCGAAGCCGAACAGCAGGTCCGGTGACGACAGGTGGAAGAAGTGCAGCGCGTGGCTCTGCAGCACCTGCCCGTGGTGCATCAGGCGCCGCATCGCCTCGGCCACCGGCGGCACGGGCGGCAGGCCCAGGGCCGCGTCGATGGCCTTGCAGGCAGCCAGGTGGTGAGAGACGGGGCAGATGCCGCACAGCCGCTGCACCATCACCGGCAGCTCCCAGTACGGCCGCCCGACCACGAAGCGCTCGAAGCCGCGGAACTCCACGATGTGCAGGCGGGCCTGGACCACGCGGTGCCGTTCGTCGAGCAGCAGCGTGACCTTGCCGTGGCCCTCGACGCGCGTGACCGGATCGATCGCGACGCGCCGCAGACGTGGCGAGCTGTCGGCGGACGTGGCGACATCAGTCATAGCGGATCAGGTCGCGTGGCGGGGTCGGGTCGCGCCCCTCGACCAGCGCGCTCAGGAAGGCCCAGATCACGTCCGCACTCGGCGGGCATCCCGGCAGGAAGTGGTCGACCCGGACCACCTCGTGGATCGGATGCACCCGCGCCAGCGGCAGTGGCAGTTCGGGGTCGTCGGGCACGCGGCTGCCGGGCGCCAGTCCGGGCTGATCCCGCGCGTACACGGCCTCGAGGAGGTCGCCGACGTCGAGCGCGTTGCGCTGTGCCGGCAGGCCGCCGTTGATCGCACAGGCACCCACTGCGACGAGCACACGGCAGCGTGACCGGAACCGGCGCAGCACCTCGACGTTCTCGGCGTTGCACAGGCCACCCTCGACGAGACCGAGGTCGCACTCGCCGAGGGTCTTCAGGTCGGTGAGCGGGCTGCGGTCGAACACGACGCGGCCAGCCAGGCTGAACAGCCGCTCGTCGATGTCGAGGAGCGACATGTGACAGCCGAAGCAGCCGGCCAGCGACACGGTGGCCACCCGCAGGTTCCGGGACGCACGCGTCTCAGCCACGGTCGTCCTGCCGCTGCGTGTCGGCCAGCGCCCGCAGGTGCGCGGGCGTCGTCGCGCGTTCCAGGTCCGCTCGCCGTTGCCCGATCGGCACCGCGAAGCCGCGGCGCTTGGGCAGGATCGCGCCCACCGGGCAGATGTGCGCCGCCAGGTCGGTGACCGCCAGCCGGCTGTCGCCGAGCCTGCCGCTGGGCGAATCGACGATCACATGGGCGTGGATGCCGTGGCCAGCGATCGCGAAGACGCCCTTGCCGTCGACCTCGGTGCTGGCCCGCACGCACAGCTTGCACAGGATGCACCGGTTCAGGTCGAGCCAGACATCGGGGTGCGACGCGTCGACCGGGCGGCTCGGAAAGAACTCCTCGAAATGGGGCCCGGTCATGCCGACCTCGTAGGCGGCAGCCTGCAACGCGCAGTCGCCGCTCTTCTCGCAGCCCGGGCAGAAGTGATTCCCCTCGACGAACAGCATCTGCAGCAGCATCCGCCGCCGGTCGTCGAGCTCCTCGGTTCGGCACTCGACCGTGCTGTCGGGCCGGACCCGGGTGGTGCACGCCGCGCCCAACTGCCCGTCGACGCGCACCGTGCACAGGCGGCAGGCCCCGCTCTGGCCGAGGCCGGGGTGCCAGCAGAGGTGGGGAATCGTCCGACCCGCGGCCACCGCCGCCTCGAGGATGGTCTGGCCGGGCTCGCACGGCAACTCCAGGCCGTCCAGCGTGAACGTGGCGCGCGCGGCGCTCATCCGATCCGCTCCAGGTGCGCACCCTCGTCGTCGCGCCCGGTGACGCGCCGCGCCGGCGCGAGCTCCGCGTCGAGGTCGAAGGCCGGCACGAAGCGTGGCTGCTGCAGCCGGCGCTCGTAGGCCGGGCGAAACCGCGCCAGCGTGTCGCGCAGGGGGTTCGTGGCGGTGGCGCCCAACCCGCAGTGGGTCGTGCCGTGCAGCAGGTCCTCGAGTTCATGCAGTTCGGTCTCGTCGAACCCCGACCCGTAGCCGTCCGCCAGCTTGTCGAAGCGGCGCCGGACCAGCTCGGTACCGACCCGGCACGGCGTGCAGAAACCGCAGCTCTCGTGCGCGAAGAACTGCGAGTAGCCGCGAGCGACCTCGAACATGTCGCGGGACCGGTCGAACACCGTGAAGGCGCCCGTGGTCGGCACGTCCTCGAAGGCCAGGCGCCGGTCGAACTCGGGCGGGGCCAGGCACACGCCTGCGGGCCCGCCCACCTGCACGGCCTGGACGTCTCGCGCGCCGGCCAGCACCAGCAACTCCCTCACGCTCACCCCAAAGGGCAGTTCGTAGAGCCCCGGCCGGTCGCAGTCGCCGCTGACCGAGTGCACCTTGGCGCAGAAGGTCTCGACGTTGTTCACGATGGTCGGCAAGCCCAGGTAGCCGCGCTCGACCGGAAACGGCGGACGGATCCGCGGCGTGCCCCGCTTGCCTTCCAGCGACTCGATCAGTGCGCTCTCCTCGCCACACACGTAGGCCCCGGCACCCAGGTGGATCTCCACGTCGAAGTCGAAGCCGGCCTCGCCGCCCACGGCCTGCCCCAGAAGCCCCATGGCGCGACGCCTTGCGAGCACGCGCTGCAGGTCCTCGAGCAGGAAGCGGTACTCGCCGCGCAGGTACACGAAGCCGCGCCGCGCGCCGACCAGCCAGGCGGCCAGGGTCATGCCCTCGACCATCGTGTCGGCCTGCCGGCGCAGCAGGGCCCGGTCCTTGAAGGTACCCGGCTCGCCCTCGTCCGCGTTGCACACGACGACCCGCGCGGCGCCCTCGGGAATTGGGGCCGCGCGGCAGCGTCGCCACTTCAACGCCGTCGGGAATCCCGCGCCCGCCCGACCGCGCAGCCCGGAGGACTCGAGCTCATCGAGCGCGGCGTCGGCACCCAGCGCCTGCACGCGCCGCAGCGCCTCGCCCCGCAGTCCCTGGCCGCCGAGCACCAGGTCGGCGCGATGGACCGTGTCGTCCACGCGCGCCCACTCCGCAGGCCAGTGTTCCGGCTCGATGCCCCGGCGGATCAGGTCGATCAGTGCCTCGGTGCGCGCCTTGTCGAGGCGCGTGACCACCCGAGCCTGGTTGACGAGCACGGCCGGCCCCTGGTCGCACAAGCCGGTGCACGAGGTGAAGTCCTGACTGAGCAGGCCGCCCGCGCCCGGGCGGCGGCCGCTGAGACCGAAGGCAGCCGCCACCTCGGCGGCCCGCTCCCGGTTGCCGAGGTTGCGGTCGGTGACGTTGTCGCTCCACAGCAGGTGAAGGCGCCCGACCGGCTCCAGGTGGAAGAACCGGTAGAAGCTGGCCACCCCCTGCACGATCGCGGCGGACAGCCCGACCGCGCGGCCCACGGCCTCGAGCACCGCTGGCGGCAGCCAGCGCGTGTCGGCCTGCACATCCACGAGGATCTGGACCAGCTGCTCGCGGCGCGCGCCGTGGCGCTCGACGGCGGCCTCGACCGCGGCGCGTGCCTCCTCGTCCAGCCGCTGCGGCGCCTGGATGGCCACAACGGTCGGTGCCGAGGTCCCCGTCAGCCACACCATGCGGGGATTTCATGCCGGCCTCCCCGGCGCGGGATTGACCCGGGTCAACGCGGCGGATCGAGCCCTGCCAGCTGCCGCACGAGATCACCCGCCGGCCCCGGACGGCAGGCGTCGGCCCGTTGTCCGGCCCACAGCGGCGTGAAATCGGCGCGCCCGCGCGCCTCGGCGTGGGCGCGCAGGGGCACGAGCGCCGCCCCGGCGAGCGGGAACGCCGGCGCCGTGGGATCGAGCGGGCCGCGCTCGCGCATCAGGCGGTTGACCAGGCCGCGCGCCGGGCGACCGGTGAACAGGTTGGTGATCGCCGTATGCGAGGGATCGATGCCCTGCAGCCGGCCGGTCAACGCCGATCGATGCACCGGCCCGGTCGTGGCCTCGTCGCACAGCAGGAAGGCCGTGCCGACCTGCACCGCTGCGGCGCCCAGCGCAAGTGCTGCCTCGACCCCTCGCCGATCGCCGATGCCGCCGGCCGCGATCACCGGCACGCGGACCGCTGCCACGACCTGCGGCACCAGGGCCAGGGTGCCGAGCTGTCGCGAGAGGTCGTCGTCGAGGAAATGGCCGCGATGTCCCCCAGCCTCGAGGCCCTGCGCGATGACGGCGTCGACGCCGCGCGCCTCGAGCCACTGCGCTTCTGCCACCGTCGTCGCCGACGCCAGCACCTTGGCGCCCGCCGCCCGTACGCGCGCCAGCAGCGCAGGCTCCGGCAGGCCGAAATGGAAGCTCACAACCGGCGGCCGGAACGCCTCGACCACGCCAGCCAGCATCTCGTCGAACGGCTGGCGCCCCGCGCCGGCCGGCACGCCGGCGGGGTCGAGGTCGGCCTCCCGGTAGTAGGTCGCCAGCGTCTCCCGCCAGGCGTGCTCTCGGGCCGCGTCGGGAACGGGTGGACGGTGACAGAAGAAGTTCAGGTTGTACGGCTGCCCGCAGGCCCGCAGTTCGTTCAGCGCCTCGCGCAGTGCAGGCACGCCGAGCGTCGCCGTCGGCAGGGCCCCGAGTCCTCCCGCCGCAGCGACGGCCAGGGCCAGCCGCCCGTCCTGCACCCCGGCCATGGGCGCCTGAAGCACCGGGACCCGCAGGCCCAGCCACGACGCCAGGTCGACCGCGGTCATGCGGCCAGGCCCCACTTGCCCTCGACGATCGCCTTGTGGTCGTTCAGCGCCAGCAGTCCGACCACCAGCCGGTAGATGACCCACACGGCCGTCGCCAGCAGGATCGGCAGCCCGATCAGCACGAATGACGTGATCAGCCCGACCAGCACCAGGCCCAGCCCGATCCAGAACGTGCGGATCTGCCACCGGAAGTGGCTGTCGAGCCACGTGCCCGCCACGGCATCGCGCTTCAGGTAGTTCAGCAGCAGGCCCACGAGCGCGGTGATGCCCACCAGGAAGGACGCCGCGTACAGCGCGTAGATGACGAAGGTGAGGGTCCGCGCGCTGCGCAGCGCCTCGTCCTGGGGATCGGTGAAGTCGGACATGACACGACCTTCCTGCAGGCAACGGGAAATGGCTGAAGTGTGCCGCGGCAGTGCGAGCGCGGCACCCCCACGGCGCCGGGCCGACATCGCGACGGCTCAGCTGAACAGGCGTCGGGCGACGAGCGAGCCTGCTCGCAGCTCGCGTTCATCCAGGGCGTCGTACAACTGCTGCAGGTCCTCGCCGATGCTGCGGAATCCATCGGGCGTGATCGGCTGCCCACGGTCGTCGACGACTGCAGCGTCCATGCCCAGCGCGAGCGCCTGCGCACTCGCCTGCCACGCGAGGAACGGCTCGGCCTCGCGTGCGGTCTGCGGCACGTCGAAGCTCAACACCACGTCGCGCACGGCGGCCTGCTGTGGAGACTCCGCCAGGGCGGCCTGCGGGTCGAACGACAACACCAGCACCGGCGGCGCGCCCGGCTCGGCGGCGGGCAGCACCAGCCGCCCGGGCACCATGCCGGGCACGAAACCGTGGCGCGCCGCGTGCTGCTGGATGTAGGCCACGCTCCAGCTCGCGCTGCGCGCCCGCAGGTGCGCCCCGAGCTGCGCGTCGTGGTCGCTCGCGAACCCGTCCAGCGCCCGGGCGCGCTCCACCGCCTCGAGCATGTCGGGGAAGTCGGGCATCGCGCCGATCGAGTCGCAGAAGTCCTGCACCTTCTGCACGAACTCGCTGTACTCGATCTCGTTGATGGCGCCCAGCCGGTTGGCGAGCTGCACGCCCGCCTGGAACTCGCTGTAGCGCTGGCCGGGCCGGATCGCCTCGAACTCGCCCGTGTCCGCGTTCAGGCCCTCGATGCGAAACGGCTTGCTGCCAGCGCGCCGCGTCGGGGGCAGGTGCGCCACGGCTGCCTCGCCGCTGATCAGCACGTCGACCGACAGGGTCGCGATCGCGTCGATCGCCGCATCGAGCCGCCCGGGGTCGCGGGCAGCCCCAGTCGCCTCGAGGCGCGGTTCGGCGCCGTCGGCCGTCATGGCGCCCGGGCGCTCGGCGAGCACGGGGTCGTCCGCGGCGGGCACCGAGAGCGTCTCGAGCGGGGCCAGCGGCGAGTCGTCCAGGTCGCCCGGGCGGGTGGTCGACGGTCGAGGACGCATCACGTCGGCGGGCTGGCGCGGCTGCAGGCGGCTCGCCTGCCAGCGTCCGTGCACCAGCACGGCCAGCACCACGGCAACCCCGAGGAGCGCCAGGGGAACGGTCAGGTCCGACATGCCGCCGCTCCCGGCCGGCGCGAATGCTGCGGCGGCCTCCCTGCGCTGTCCGGAAGAATCCCGCCCGACCGCACCGCCGGACAGACGCGCCCCCCTGCGCCACGACCACCGGCACGGTCCGCCGCCGGCATCAGGCGGCCTCGGCCAGGGTGACGGCGGATTCCATGTCGACCGCGACGATCCGCGAGACGCCCTGCTCCTGCATCGTCACGCCGACCAACTGCTCGGCCATTTCCATGGCGATCTTGTTGTGGCTGATGAACAGGAACTGAGTGCCTGCGCTCATCTCGGTGACGAGCTTGCAATAGCGCTCGGTGTTGGCATCGTCCAGCGGCGCGTCGACCTCGTCGAGCAGGCAGAACGGCGCCGGATTCAGCTGGAAGATCGCGAAGACGAGCGCGATGGCCGTCAGCGCCTTCTCGCCGCCCGACAGCAGGTGGATCGTGCTGTTCTTCTTGCCCGGGGGCTGCGCCATCACCTGCACCCCGGCGTCGAGGATCTCCTCGCCGGTCATCACGAGCCGCGCCTGGCCGCCGCCGAACAGGCTCGGGAACATGCGTCCGAAATGATCGTTGACCTGCCGGAAGGTCTCGCCGAGCAGGTCGCGCGTCTCGTGGTCGATCTTGCGGATCGCGTCCTCGAGCGTGCGGATGGCTTCGTTCAGGTCGGCGCTCTGCGCGTCGAGGAACTGCTTTCGCTCGCGGGACGCCGTGAGTTCGTCGAGCGCTGCCAGGTTGACGGCGCCCAGGGCCGCGATCTCGCGCTGCACGCGGTCGATCTCGCCCTGCAGGCCGGCCAGGCGGACCCCCTCCGACTCGATCGAGGCGCCGACGGCCTCGAGTTCAACGCCGGCCGCAGTGAGCTGCTCGAGGTATTGGGCGCCGCCGAGCTGGGCCGCCTGCTCGTCGAGCTGCAGCCGGGTGATGCGCTCGCGAAGCGGCGCCAGGCTCTGCTCGTGCTGCAGGCGCTGCTCCTCGAGGCGGCGCAGTTGCGCGCTCAGGTCGTCGTAGGCGCTGCGACGCGCGCCCAGCGCCTGCTCGCGCTCGAGGCGCAAGGCCAGGGCCGTCTGCAACCCCACCTGGGCCGCGCTGTCGCTCAGGCGCTCGAGCTCCTCGCCGATCTGGGCGGACGAGCGCTGTGCCGCCTCGATTTCGCGCGCCGCCATCTCGACCGTGCGCGCGAGCTCCTCGCGCCGGGCGGACATCGTGCGTGCCTCGAAGCGGGCTTCCTGCGCGCGACGCTCGATCGAGCGCGCCTGCTCACGGGCGTCGGCGAGCCGACGTTCGGCGCCGATCACGGCCTCGTCGAGCTCCGCATGCCGCTCCTGGGCCGACGCCAGCTGGAGGTCGAGTTCCTCGAAGCGCGCCTCGCCGGCCGCCTCGCGTTCGGCCAGGGCCTCGAGCTGGGCATCGACCTCCGCCAGCGCCTCGTCGAGCTGCTCGCCGCGGCTCTGGGATTGCTCGACCGCCGCGCCGACCCGCAACCACTCCACCTGGAGCGCGTGGGCCTGCTGCTGGCGCTCGGCCGCCTCGCGCCGCGCCCCCTCGAGGCGCTGCTGCACGTCGGTGACCGCCGCCTCGGCGCGCACCAGGGCGCTGCGCGACTCGTCGGCGATCAGCGACTGCGCCCTCACCTCGCGCTCCAGGCGCTCGATCTCCTGAGCCCGGGCCAGCAGGCCGGCCTGCTCGGAGTCGGGCGCGTAGAAGCTGACCGCGAACGGACTCACCGCGTGGCCGTGCGGCGTCATGATCACCTCGCCGTGGGTGAGCCGGTCTCGCGCCGCCAGCGCCTCGTCGAGCGAGGCCGCCGTGTAGACGCCCTCGAGCCAATCGGCGAGCAAGGCCCGCAGGCTGCCCTGGTCGGCCCCGAGCCGCAGGCGGTCCACCAGCCGCGGCAGTGCACGGTGCTCGGAACTGCCTGGCAGCACGAACCCGGGCGCCGGCGGCGAGTAGAACGCCAGGCGCGCCGGCGGTGCATCGGCCGCGAAAGCCCGCACGGTGTCGACCCGGCCGACCTCGAGCGCGCCCATGCGCTCGCGCAGGGCCGCCTCGAGCGCGTTTTCCCACCCGGATTCGACGTGCAGGCGTTTCCACAAGCCCTGCAGGCCATCGAGCCCGTGCTTTGCAAGCCACGGCTTGAGCTTGCCCTCGGTCTGGACCTTGTCCTGCAGCGCACGCAGGGCGTCCAGGCGGGCGGTCAGGTCGGCCAGTCGACCCCGGTCGGCTTCCTGGGCCGCCTGGGCGGTACGGCGCGCCTCCTCGAGCAGCGGCGCCTGCGTGTTCACCGCCTGCCAGCGGCCCTCCGCCTCGGTGGCGGCGGACGCGGCCGCGGCATGCCGCCGCTGCAGGTCGTCGCGCAGGGCGAGGTCGGGCGCAGCCACCTGACGCCGCTCCGCCACGAGCCGGTCGCGCCGCGCCGCCAGCTGGCGACGCTGATCGTCGATCCCACGGCGCTCGACCGAGAGCATCGTGATCTGCTGCTGAACCTCCGCCACGGCGCCGCGCTGTTCGTTGCTGCGCCCCTGCGCCGCCCGCCAGGCGTCCTCGAGCGCCGGCAGCGCAGCGCCCTGCTCTTCCAGCTGGGCGTCGAGCTCGGCGGCACGTTCGTCGGCGGCGGCCGCGTCCTCCGAGAGGCGGGCGATGGACGCCTCGGCCTCTTCGCGACGCGCTTCCCACTGCTCGCGCCCCGCACGCAGCTCGCCCAGCCGCTGCTGCAGGCTCTCGCGCGAGTCGGCGACATAGCGGATGCGTTCCTCCAGGCGGCTGACCTCGAGCGCCGCCTCCGCCAGCGCGCCTTGCGCCCCGTGCAACTCGTCGTTGGCCGCGTAGTGTGCCTGGCGGACCGTCTCGAGCTCCGCCTCGCCGTGGCGCAACTCCGCCAGGCGGGCCTCCAGCGTGTTGGTGGCCTCGAGCACCGCCCGGTGGACCCGCTCGGCCTCGCCGGCGGCATCGCGGTGCTTGAGGAACCACAGCTGGTGCAGGCGCCGGGTGCCATGGTCCTGCAGCTCGCGGTACCTCGTGGCGACCTCGGCCTGCTGCTCCAGGCGCTCGAGGTTGTGGCCAAGCTCGCGCAGGATGTCCTCGACGCGGGTCAGGTTCTCCCGGGTGTCCTTGAGCCGGTTCTCGGTCTCGCGCCGGCGTTCCTTGTACTTGCTGACGCCGGCGGCCTCCTCGAGGAAGAGCCGCAACTCCTCGGGCCGGCTCTCGATGATCCGGCTGATCGTGCCCTGGCCGATGATGGCGTAGGCACGCGGGCCCAGGCCGGTGCCCAGGAAGACGTCCTGGACGTCCCGCCGGCGCACCGGCTGGTTATTGATGTAATAACTCGACGTGCCATCGCGGGTCAGGACGCGCTTGACCGCGATCTCCGCATACTGGTTCCACTGGCCGCCGGCCCGTGCGTCGCTGTTGTCGAAGACAAGCTCGACGCTGGCGCGACCCGCCGGCTTGCGGTTGCCCGACCCGTTGAAGATCACGTCCTGCATGGACTCGCCGCGCAGTTCGCTCGCCTTGCTCTCGCCCAGGACCCAGCGAAC